>NZ_JBEYXP010000029.1:0-142274 GCF_040704615.1 Streptomyces sp. NPDC046862
ATGTGACTTGTGTTCAGACGTTTGATATTCCGATCTGGCGTGGGCTGGCGCGGTGGACATCCCTTTGGGATATCCACGGCAACAGCTTGCTCGGCCGGTGGCCGTCGGAGCCTCCGGCTCCGCTGAGGAAGTGGTGCCCGCCGAGTCAGCGGTCGTCATCGGCTCGACTCCGGGCTTCGGCGGCGGACATCTCGCACGATGTCGGCGACGTAGTCCATCGCAAGGATCGGATGGTGCAGGGTCCACGGCCGCGAACCGGGCGTACGGTGCACGATCCAGACCCCGTCGGGCCCGGCCTCGACTCGGTGCAGGTGCCCTCGGCGGTGCAGAACGGTCAGCCAGGCGACGACTTCGGCGGCAGTGGCGGGCGTAGTGCGCATGAGCGGCATCTCCGGTGTGGAGGGAAGTCTTGGTGTGGATGCGGGGCGGCTGGGCTGGCCGGACCCTCCGTCAGTCACCCGCCCGCGCGAGGGTGGCCGGTCAGGCGGCGCGATCGTCTGTGGGCTGTCCGGGGTCGTCCCGGAGCGTGCGCATCAGTTCGGTCAGCCGGTCGTTGGACAGTGGCAGCCCCTGTCCGCGGATGGCCTCGGCGACCACAGCGCGGGTGGTCCGGCCGGTCTCGGTAACCGCCCTCCGAGCGATCGGGAGCAGTTGCTCGGTGACCGGGTCGGTCACCCGGTCACCGCCGGACAGAGGCTGCGGACGAGTGACCGGCTTGGTGTCCGTGCTTGGGCTCACCGGTCGGTCACCGTTCGGGCGAGCGTCCTCAGTAGCTCTGGACCCGGCATGTCCGCCCTGGTCACCGACCGGGAGAGGCGTCCGGACGGCCCGGGAAACTGCCCCGGACACTGGCTCAGTGACCGACTCGGTTGCTGGGGCGGTCGGCTGACCCGAGGCGCCCCGACCGGTTGGTGTCCGGCTGTCCTGACCGGGCATGTCGGAGGTGACCGGCTCGCGGCCCGTGACATGTCCGGGTGTCCCGGTCAGTGCAGCGTGCTGGTGACCGACGGTGACCTGACTGGCGGTTGGAGGCTGCCGGTGTCCGGTGGGTGCCGGTCGCTCGACCTCGATGCGGTCAGCGGAGTGACCGGCGGCGGCCGGCTGTCCGAGGGAACCGGGGGCAGTCTCCTCGGTGACCCGGCGGGCGATGAGGATGTACAGGTGGACCGCTCCGGCCAGGGCGAGCGGGGCTAGCGTGGACAGGATGCCGACCGTGGTGTCGCCGAGCCGCAGCCTGCCGGAGGTTATGCGCTCTTCGTTGAGGCGGACGGCATGCAGGGCGTTGGCCCAGATGCTGGCGGCGGTCGCGGTGCCGAAGAGCGTCCATACGTACGCGCGGGCACCGAGCGGTGCGGCGCGCAGGACCACCAGGGCGCGTACTCCGTAGGCGATGAACCCATCGATCACCAGTGGGAAGAGGTAGGTGAGGAAACCGCGGACGTGGATGGCGACGGCCATCTGCTGGAGGGCGTCGTACGACAGCGCGCTGCCTGCCGCGCCCAGGGCCACGATAGCGGCGCGGTCCCAGCCGGTCATGCGCGCCGGCATCGGCACGGCGGTGGTCATGCCGCCGCCCGGAGGTCGTCGCGGGACACCGTGGTCTTCTTCTTCGGCCGCCCGCGCTTCTTGGGCTTCGCCGTGGCGGCGTTGCGGCTTTCGAGTCGGCGGCGGGTGCGTCGATAGAGCTTGTCGGCGTGTTCCTCGGTGATCTTCAGCAACCAGGCGAGGCGGCTGGCGGGGATGCCGGCGCGGAAGGCGGCCAGGGCGGCTGCCTCGCGTTCCCGGGTGGTGAGGTGGATGTCGCGTCCGGCGAGTACGGCGTTGACGCGGGCGTAGTCCAGGCGGTGCGGCAGCTTCTTGTGCAGGGGCTCGCGTTCCTCCTCGGTCAGGCCACCCCGGATGCCCTCGCGGTCCCTGTTCTCCAGGGCTACGTCCAGGCAGGTGCGGCGGACCGGGCACTGGGCGCACAGTGCCTTGGCAGCGGCGACCTTGTCGAGGTCGTCCGGCT
Source organism: Streptomyces sp. NPDC046862 (assembly GCF_040704615.1). Taxonomy (NCBI): domain Bacteria; kingdom Bacillati; phylum Actinomycetota; class Actinomycetes; order Kitasatosporales; family Streptomycetaceae; genus Streptomyces; species Streptomyces sp. NPDC046862. Next base: position 2,009 of record NZ_JBEYXP010000029.1, read on the forward strand.
CGGGGAAGAACAGCTCGGGGTCGACTGGGTGGTGCTCGGTGGAGCGGCAGGCGGCGCGGTTCTGCCAGGTGTGGTCGCCCAGCGTGCGGAAGTGGGCAGGGGGCGTCGAGGTCTTGGGCATGCGCGGGGTGTCTCCGATCGCCCTCCGTGCGCCCGGCGGGGCGTCGGCGGAGGATGGTGCGTGGTCGGGGAGGTGATCAAGGGCGGGAGCGAGCGGCACCGCCCGGTGGGATGGCCTGGTGGCGGTCAGGCGGCTGGGCCTCGTCTGCGGTCGGCGCCGGTCAGCACGATGCGCTCGGTCATCTCCGCCAGCCGGGAGGCGACCCGGTCGCCGACGGCCTGGCGCAGGTCACGGATGGCCAGGTTGGTGGTGATCAGCGTCGGCAGCATCTGGTTGTAGCGGTGGTTGACCAGCCGGTACGTGATCTCCTCGGTCCACTCCGAGGTCTTGGACGCCCCGAGGTCGTCCAGGAGCAGCAGCGGGCAGCGGGACAGCGCTAGCAGCTCCCGCTCCGTGTCGACACCTGCCCGAGGGCGCAGGCTCGCGTACATGTCGGCGGCGGTGGTGGCGTGCCAGCGCACGCCGATCTCGGCACCCACGAGGCTGCGGATGGCGCCGTACGCCAGGTGCGTCTTGCCGGTGCCGGTGGTGCCGACGAGCAGGAGCGACGGGCCGGTGCGTACTTGTCGGCGGGCGCCCTTGCTGGGAGCGACGGCTTCCGAGGCGACGTTGCGGACCCACGCCTCGATCTGCGGGTGCTCGCCGATCGCGCTGCGGTAGCGGAGCGGGATCCGGGCCTCGGCCGCTTCCAGCGCGGCGATCGGCTCGGGGGTGTCGTGCACCACGGCGGTGGCAGGGTCGACGCCCCGGGCCGCCAGGATCCGGGCGATGCGGGCCATGGTGCCCTCGCCGCCGAGCCGCTGAGGTTCGCGGTTGCGGTCGCGCATCACAGCTCCTCGGCGTAGGCGGCGGCAGCGTCGACCGGGTTGGTCCACGCCGTGTGACCGGGCACGGTAGGCCGGTTTTCCGGCCCCACCAAACGACCGCCCCCGGCGTTCATCGCCTCGTTCACCAGGCTCGGCAGCGTCGAGGGGTGCATCGGCTTGGCCCGGAAGCGCTCCAGCCCCGCCCGGACGTACTTCGGATCGATGCCCTCGTCGAGCAGTTGGCGGACCTTCCGGCCGAGGTGGCCCAGCACGTCGTTCGGCGGGCGCTCGGCACAGGCGGCGGCGTACTCACCGATCAGGGCTCGCGCCGACGGCGATGGTGCGGGCGCTGAGCGCCCCGAAGGATTAGAAGATCCAGGATCCAAGATCCTAGATCCAGGCACCGAGGACTCCACGAGACTTCGGGGACGGTTCGGGGAAGCCTCGGCGAGTACCGCCTGACCTGCAGTTTCACGATTTCCGTGAGTTGGGTTGCCAACGGCCTCGTCCTGAGTGTCCCGCCGGCCGTCGCCGCCCTTGGCACGGTGGTCAGGACGCGTTGGAGCGGACGGCGCGGGAGCGTGGGCAGGCCGATCGAGGCTTCGGGGGAAGTTCGGCGAGGCTTCGGGGAGGGTTCGGGTAGGGCGCGGTGACACCTCGCCGGACTTGGCCGAGGCAGCGGTGCAGACTCCCTTGCATGCCCCGCACCGGTCGGCGGTGTGATGGACCGGGCAAGAGGGCAGCCGGGACTGAGAGGGCTTGTCGATCTTCTGGTGCTCGCCCCAGGTGGCCACGTGCAGATACCGGCGGCCGTCGCAGCCGGTGTACCGGCAGATCAGCCCGGCGTCGGCAAGCTGCTGCAGGTCGTCCTCGGCGTGGACGGCGGTGTGCTCGGTGCGCAGCGGCCACAGCAGACCGTTGATGATCGCCGCGTTGTCGCGGAAGCGTCCCTGGTCGTCGGCCTGGGTGAGCAGGCCGAAGAAAGTCCGTTCGGCGTTCACGCTCACCTCGGCGAGCGACTCGGAGACGAATGCCTCCGGCTTGATGGTGCGGATCCTCGCCATGCTCAGCGGCTCCGTCCTGCCGTGACCACGACGGCGCGGTGCAGGCGGGCGGTGGCGAGGTCGAGGTCGTACACATCGCCCCAGGTGACTTGCGGATACGTCCGGATGATCCAGCGGGCGGCGGTGATCGCCTGGGTGCGAGTCAGGGTGATCGCCTTCCCCGCCGTGTCGTAGGCGCGGGCGTGGGGGTGCGGCCACACCTGGGTGGGGTCGTGCAGGGTCACCCGGAAGGTGGCGGCCCCGGGGATCATGTCGGCCAGTAGGTCAGCCAGGCGACGGTGCCGGTCGTCAGGCTCCGCGACACTCCGGCTTCCGCTCCGGTGCTCGGGCATGCGAGTATCCTTCGCTGGTAGTGAGCGGCCCGGCTGTCTCTCGTGGAAAAGGTCCAGCCGAGCCTGCTTGGTAGTGGATCCGCACCCCTGTTGGGGGCGACCATTCGGCGCCTGGGAGTTCCCGCTCCTGGGCGCCGTTGCCTTTGGGACTGCGGCCACCTACGGGCTGCGGACACGCACCGCCTCCATGGCAGAGCCCCTCCTCACGTTCTCGCAGGTCGCTGCTGTGCTGATCACCGCAGCGATCAGCACCATATGACCACCCCGAGGAATACTCCAGTAAGAAGCGTGGCGCAAAGGTACACCAGAGTGACGCAATCGTCCTCACTCGAGTACGGGACGACTGGACTCACAGACCGCCGGGTGCACTACAGTGGCGCCCGTCCGGCACCAGAGGAGGTGGAATGGTGGTCCAGAACGAAGGTCTGACTGCAGGAGCCTTGGACGCGGGCGCAGTTGTCGAACCATGGGAGACAGGCACGTTCGCCGAGCCGCTGAACTACCTGTTCCAGCATGTCCGCCTGCAGGGCCGGGACGGGCCGCCCACGAACGCCGAGGTGGCTGCCGCGACCGGGAACGCAGAGAGCACGATCCAGCAGTTGCGCTCGGGCAAGAAGCCGAACCCGACGATGAAGACAATCGTGGCCCTGGCCACGTTCTTCCAGGTATCCCCGGGGTTCTTCTTCGACAAGCAGGTGGCCCGGCGGGACATGGAGAAGCACGAGGCGCCGACCGAGGCGGAGAAGAGGCTGGTGGCCGCCATGCGCAGCCGGGGCGTCCGCCGGATCGCCCTGCGGGCGAACGGGCTGTCCCCGGAATCCCTGAGAATGCTGGAGGCTGTCATCAGCACCGCCAGAGTGGCGGACGGGCTGTCCGCCGAGACGGTTGAGGACGATCTCGACCTGAGCGAATGAGACGACGCCTGCGGCCAGGGCGCTGGTACGCACAGGCAGCCTGGTGTTGATGGCCGCCGACCGGTGTCAGTCGTCGATCCTCATGAGGACGACGAAGCGCGATTCGATGCTGCGCAGCGGGGCAAGCATAATGATCTTCACGATGGTCTCCTCGGCACCGTGGTAGGGCAGCCGGAATTTGCGCACGTCGCCATCCGAGTGCGTGTGAACCTCGTGCCTCTCCCAGAGTTCGCGGACCTCAGGACTGCCGGCCACCACATCACGCGCCAGCTCCTGCAGGGCGCGACTGTCGGGGTATCGCCCACAGACGAACCTGATCTGGGCGATCGACGGACGCGCCCAGTCATCCCGCCAGTTCACCAGCTGGTGGCGAGCCTCCGGGTGGATGAGAATCCACTTCATTAGGTTGTTCTGGTACGGGATCCAAGGAAACCATTCGAGCATCCGTTGGTTGTACCCGACGAAGTTCCAGGCGATATCGGATATGTAGGCGGGATGGGGAAGCTGGTGCTCCAGAAAGCGTTGCATGGGGGCGTCGAACGCTTTGACCGCAGCCGAGTCCGCCGACTCCCGCAGGGGCGGCTCCCGCCCTAAAACACGCAGGAACAGCATGCGCCGCTCTGAGTCACTGAGCCGGAGAGTGACCGCCAGCCTGTCAAGGAAGCCGGCGGAGTAGTCGGCAGGATGGCCAGCTTCCAGATTGCGGTACCAGCGGTCGGTCACTCCGGTCAGCTTCGCGACTTCCTTCTGCGACAGGCCCGGGTTAGGGCGGCGGCGGTCCGACCGAACCAGACCGGGAACCGACCGCGGGTCGAGGCGCTCCCGCCAGCCGCGCAGCAGGTCGGTCAGCGTTTCACTCACTTCCGGCCCGCCGCCCACTCCTTCCCCAAATCTACGCATAACAGGCATTTTACCGTCGGGGGCACATCGGCGCGCCGGGGCGCACCAGCCACACAGAAGGCCGTGTGGCGTAGATCACACCTAATATTGATCACGCGCCTGCCGGTCGGGATTTCATGATCGAATAGAGGTTGATCTACACGCAGCGTAACTAGTTCTCGTTCGATACTTCTTCGACCGAACCATCTGCCCCGCTGTCAGCTTTCTTGATTCGGGGGGAAGTCCAGCCATCCTGCTTGCGACACCTGCACGTTCTTGCACGTAGGTGGATTTTCGAGCAGCGGACACGGAATGTAAGCGGAAGTGGCACTTCCGCGGAAGTGCGAGTTCCTCACAACCCTTGGCATGGTGACGCCCTCAGCGCCTACAGCCGTTGTAGGCGCGAACGGCTCAGCCTGGGAGGGATACATGCCTCGCTCTGTTTCGACCACCGGCAGCGACCGGGGACTCGCCCCGGAGTTGGCCCGCCAGGGGCGCGGGGATGCCAAGGAACAAGCCGCGATGCCCTACCAGAGGAGCGAGTTGCTCGTCAGACTGCACGCCACGCAGAGCGAAGGGACCGGCCCTGAACGGGGTGGCGCAGTTCTCTCCGCCGTGGCGCCCGTGCACGGCCTAGCCGAGGCGGCCGTCATGGGTTCCGAGATCGTCCGACAGACCTTGGCAGTGGGGATTAACCGCGACGCTGTCGCCTCGACCCTCGTCACCGGCGCGTGCCGGATCGTCAAGCGTGCGGTTCGGGGCATGCTCCGGCTGTGCTGCGGGCAGGTCGCCGTGCACTCCGCCGCGCCGGGCCTGACTCAGACCGCCGTCATCATCCCGTTTCCTGCGGGTTCGGCTCGGCCGACTCGCCAGCGGGGCGGCGCCGACGGCACAGATTGTCGCTGGTGCTGATGCTGCCCGAGCACTTCTCCCGTGCGACATACCGCAGGCCCCGGCTTGCCGGCGGTACGCCCCACTCCCGGCAGGACCGCTGAAGCACCGGGCCCAGCATCGGCCCCGGAGCCGCCGCAGAGGCTGTGCAGCCTGCCGCCGCACTCCTGGTGTGCCTGCCTGTCCGCCACCGATGCCCACCGGCCCCGGCCGGCCGCCGGTACACCGCAGCCCTATCGAACGGCCTCATTGACGGGGGGATCATGGACAGCCGACTTCGTACCGCCTGTGAGGAGCGCCTCGCCCTCCTCAATCTGCCGCATCGGTTCGGCACCGGGCAGCTCTGCGACGCGGTTGCCGCGTGGTGCGGCAAGCCCCTCATTCCGCGCCCGCTGGACACGACGGGGTTCGTGGATGCTCCGTCCGGCGTCAGTTTCGAGACGGACGAGGCGTTCTTCCTCTTCTACGAGCGAGGAACCTCGCGCCTGCACCGCTTGCACATCCTCGCGCACGGGATCAGCCACGTCCTGTGCGGTCACATCGGGTCCCTACCCTGGGAGGACGGGCTGGTACCGGCGCCCCGGCTGGAGCCGGAATTCGGGGCCTGCATCTCCGGCCGTACTCGCTACGCCACCGCCGACGAACGCGAAGCGGAAATGATGGCCACCCTCATCCGTCAGCACATCTACCGCGGCCGGCAGTTCCCCACGTGGCGGCCCGCAGCGGCCGAGGACTGCTGGGAACGGCACTCCGTAACCCTCCTCGATCCGCTGTGGCAGGACCTCACCCGCGTGCTGCCGCACATCGTCCTGGAGGTCGGCGCCGACCACGAGCTGGACTTCCTGCTCCACCGCAAGGTCATCGAGATCAACGACGGCATCCTCGCTCTGCGCCCCCACCGCTCCCGGTCCGTTAAGCAGGCAGCCGCCGAGGCAGTCGCCGCGCGCCAGCTCGCCAGCACCGCCGAAGGCGACGCGATCATCGAAGCCGCGGTTCTGGCGGCGGCCCTGAACTCGGCGCGCAGCAGCAGCGAACCGGACTTTGATCCCGCGCCCCCAACCCCCGGCACCCGTGAACGCGCGGGAGACCTCCGCGCGGAAACCACCTGGTTGCGCCAGGTCTCCCAGGCCTACACCACCGACCCCATCGTTCACTCCGTCCGCCTTCTGGCGGCGAGCCCCGCACCAGCAGGAAAGTAACCATGAGCAACCCCCTGCAGAACCCCGAGTTCTTCGCCAACCCCTACCCGGCCTACGCCGAGCTCCGCGGCTCCTGCCCGGTGCAGAAGATCCGCACCGGTCGTACCACCACCAGTTACCTGGTCACCGGCTACGCCGAAGCCCGGGCGGCCTTCACAGATCCCCGCTTGTCGAAGAACGCCACTGCCTTCTTCGCCGACAAGCCCTCCCAGCGCAACCTGCACCCTGCCCTCAGCCAGACCATGCTCGACAGCGACCCGCCCGAGCACACCCGGATGCGCCGCTTGGTGACCAAGGCGTTCTCCACCGCCACCGTTCAGAGACTGCGCCCCTACATCCAGCAGGTCACCGACGAGCTCATCGACGCCTTCCTGCCGCACGGGCGAGCCGATCTCGTCGAGGAATTCGCCGTGCCCCTGCCGGTCACCGTCATCTGCGAGATGCTCGGCGTACCCGAACAGGACCACAAGGCCATACGCGAGTGGTCAGCCGAACTTTTCGCGGCCGGGCACCCCGACCGCATCGACGCCGCCACCCACACCCTCGCCGACTACATGACCGACCTCGTTCAGGCCAAGCGGCGCACGCCGGACAGCGGCCTGCTCGCCGACCTCCTCGCCGCCCGCGATAACGGCGACCAACTCAGCGAGAGCGAAGTCGTCTCCCTCGGACTGCTGTTGCTCGTCGCCGGCCACGAAACCACCGCCAACTTCATCGGCAACGCCGTCCTCGCGCTCTTCCAGCACCCCCAGGCGCTCAACCGGCTGCGCGACCATCCCGACCTGCTCAATGGCGCCGTGGATGAACTCCTGCGCTACGACAACCCTGTCAACATCGCCACCTTCCGCTACACCACCAAAGCCATCACCCTCGGCGGCGTCCACATCCCTGCCGGCGAACCCGTCCTCATCTCCCCCACCGCGGCCAACCGCGACCCCGACCGCTTCCCCGTCCCCAACCGCCTCGACCTCGACCGCGATGCCGTACGCCACCTCGCCTTCGGCCGCGGCATTCACCGCTGTGTCGGCGCTCCACTCGCCCGTGCAGAAGCCGACATCGCCCTCACCACCCTGCTGCGCCGCTGTCCCAACCTCCAACTCGCCACCCCAGCCGAGCAATTGCAGTGGCGACCGACCCGCCTGGTACGCGGACTCGAATCACTGCCGGTCACCTTCAGCCCCGGCTGCCCCACTCGGTGAGTTACACCGCGTTTCCTTGGCAGAGGTGAGCGTCCGCCACCAGGTCATCTCCGGAGCGCGCGGGACTGTAAGACGTTCGCTACACAGACCCCCAGGACGGCCACACCAACATCGCCGCCGCCCTGCGCCGCACCGCCCGCAACTACCGACGGCCCCTGGCCGCCCTCGGCCTCACCGTGAAACCCTCACTTGCCCGGAATGATTTCTAGAAGACGGGAAACCCTGCCCCAGCCGCCCGTACAGATCGCCCCGAGCACAGCGCCTGCAGCGACACACCAACCCTTCATGTCCGAGGGAATGCCGAGGGTGGCCACGACGGGAGACGCTGACAGCGCACCGGCAATTGCGGCGAGGATGATCAACGTAACGTGCGCCGATTCCTTCAACGCGCTACGCGCCATAGAGACGGGCTCGACGTTCTCCAGATCACTGTCAGGGAGAAGACTCCCCACCAGGCGCCGGGAATACCTCTCCCCGACCGTGAGCATCTTGGCCGCCAGATCGCGGATCGCGGCTTCCGGCTCCGCATCGATCCGGGACATCTCCCGGCGCAGTGCTCCGGCCACATGAAACGCGTGCTCACGTGCCGGTCGGTGCCGCAGGGATCTGATGGACATCGTGGCCGTGGTGCGATGAGCGCGGAGGACTCCTTGCTCGACTGATCGGCAGCGGCGATCGAGCGTGCGCAGACGGGCGGGCAGACTCGCGGCCGTAGCCTGGCGTACGGCGGCACATGCGATCACCGCTTGCTCGATGTCGAATACCAGCTTGTTCCGGATCGCGCTGCGGGGCACTCGCGTTAAGAGGAACCACACCCCCAGCACCCCGAGCGCCAACAGAATTGGCAGCAGGACCAGGTCTCTCACATCACTGCTGATGAGCAATGCGCACACCACGATTGAATACACCAGAGTGAGGATGGAGAGAACGAATTCGAAGAACCCGGAATCGGGTGGCGTCTTGATGATGTTGCGTGTCTCGGTGAGTTCAATGTGCGGCAAGGACAGCTGAACGACAGCCGCGACGAAATAAGCCTCACGTTCAGCAGCCCGATCCAGATCGGCCCGCCTCCAGTCGTCCCCATCCACCAGCGCATACGGATCCACGAAGCCCCCAGTCCGCCTGCCCGATCCCCACTCGGTGCTCCAGGCTAGCTTCTCAGGCCTCTCGGTCACGCAGCGTCTTCCAATCTGTCCGTTACTGAGCAAGCGCGATTCCGAGAGCGCCCGGAGCCGACTTCACCTCAGCAGGCGCCAGCCAGTGCAATCATGGGGAACGGGCGCCCCGACGCCCGCCAGGCCCTCCAAGTCGTGCGCTGGAGGAAGGACTTCACCACCGGCAAGCTCACCATCGAGCGCGTCTACCTGATCACCAGCCTGCCGCCCGGCGCGGTGACCGGCGCCCAGCTCGCCGACCTGATCAGGGGACACTGGAAGATCGAGAACCTACTGCACCACGTCCGCGACCGCACCTTCCGCGAGGACGCCTCCAAGATCCACGTCGGCCATCTCCCGCGCATCATGGCCGGCCTGCGCAACCTCGCCATCGGCGTCCACCGCCAGGACGGCCACACCAACATCGCCGCCGCCCTACGTCACACCGCTCGCGACTGGCAAAGGCCCCTGGCCGCCCTCGGCATCACCGGATGAATCCGGACAGATCTCGATCATGCAAGGGCCCCTGAGGGCCACCCCCCGTGCCGCCGGCACCCGGGCGTTGTGCCACTGCGGTCGGCGGGGTCCCAGCACCCCGCCGACCACGACCACCCCGACCGGCTCTCCGACACCCCCGCTCGAATGGCATCGCCATGTCGAGCGTGACATGTGGCGGATCCTCCCGCCCCATGTCACCAGGGCCCTGGAGGCCGTCGAGGCGTCCATCAGCAGACTGACCGTCAGCCTCACCTACTACGCCTGGTTGGACGAGTACCGCCCCCTTGCCGCCGTCAACGCCGCCATGCGGCTCCGCGTGTACCCGGACATCCTGCTGACTCAGGCGGTGGGCAGGGCGCGCGGAGAGGGATATTCCTGGGAGGACGTCGCCAGCCCTCTGGGAACGACCCGCCAGTCCGCACATGAGCGTTTCTCCTCCCGCTGAAGCCGGACCGAAATACCCGCCTCCTCCGCTCTTTTTACCCCTCGTTCCGATGCGGTTTCCGTATTCAGAAAGAGGGGCTTTCCTATGCGGTGAATGGGGACGACGGCGACACCGTACGGTCGTCATCAACGATGAGGCAGCCATTCCTGTTCCATGCCGGGCAAGCACAGTGATCATGATTGTGTCGAGGTGGCCAAGCTGCCGACGTCAGATACCCATCACGGGAGAGACTGGCTGTCATGAGCGCGCCAGTTCACGGCGCGAAACCCGAGAGGTCAAACTGCCTCGTCCAATCAGAGGAGCGTACTTCGGAGCGAACCGGGCGCATGATCGGGCGCAGAGGGCCGCCGGGTGCAGCTGACCTCCCAGTCGATCAGGCCCTTAGCATCCGCCTCCGCCTGGAGCCGGGTGAGGATCCTCGCCCAGGTGCCGTCCCTCTGCCAGCGCCGGAACAGGTCATGCTTGCGGAACGGAACATCGCACGGCCCCCGGCTGAGCTCCTTCAGCAGCACGTACCCCCTCGTCTGCTTCGGAATGCTCACCACACCGGCGCCGTACTCCTTGACCACACGCTCTTCGATCTCCATCAGCACCAGACCACGAACCGGGCGGCTGGACTTCTCAAGGCTCTTTCGCTGCCCGGGCAACCCACACTCAGCGAAGATCGAAAGAGACCCGACGGAGATCGCCGCTGTCCGTAGTCATTGCCAGCAGGATCACAGATTTGCTAATCCACTGCTAACGAACCACCATCATTGCTAACGAAGTCGCGGATCCTAGAAGCCTGTAGGTTGCGCTTTTCCGTGAGCATCGGCCGTCCAGGCACCTGGGGCGTTGACCGCGGTGGGCATTCTTGGCAGTGGGGCTAGTCGCCCGATCATGAGCAATCGCCTCTGCGATCGATGCTTGGGTGGTGGCGATGAGTAACGGGCGTTGCCCTTTGCGGGCAGGCTCGTGGCTGTGAGGGAGGGATTGGGCTGCTCCTTCGAGGCTCGGCTTCACAGGCCGTGCGCGTGCAGGGCCCGCTGAGGTTTGCGGCTGGAGGGGAGCTTCAAGTGTCGTGACGATCGCCGGTTGGGATAACCGGCGATCGTCGGCTATGTTGCGCCGTGACCGCGGCCCAAGCTTCTCGGAGGCAGATGTTCGATCCCGCCCGGCGGTCATGAACGGGAGAATCGTTCCATGCCAGATCTCTTGCCTTCAGACGACTCGGACGCCGGGACCTCCGCTCTCGACACCAGCGTCATCCCGCTCGGTGAGCGCGCCCTACGGGGCGTTCTTGGGCACGTAGTTGCTGTCGGCGACGAGGCCGAGACGACCTACCTCGAGGTCAAGAGCCCACTTGACATGAACAGCAAGGCTACGGCGGCCAAGATCGCAAAGTTCCTCCTGGGCGCAGCGAACCGGCGCCCGGGAGAGGCGGCCCGACACTTCCATGGCTACGCGGTCCTGGTCATCGGCGTACAGAAGAACAGTGCTCCCGGAGTACTGCGCGGAACCGAGGCGCACGAGCTCGAGGACCGGCTCCGCCCCTACCTCGGGCCCCAGTTCCCGGCCTTCGAGTTCGGCAGGATCGGCATCGACTCCGACCACGAGGTCCTGTTCGTCATCGCCCAGCCGCCGGAGGATGGCCAGACGATCTTCCCGTGTCACAAGAGCTATCAGAGTGACGACCGCCGCGACAGCCTTGAGGACGGCGCGATCTACGTTCGAGGCACCAGCAACACGCGGCCCGCACGCTCCGGAGAAGTCCTCGCCCTCGTCGAGCGCGTCCGCCGGGGCGGGAGGCCACCGATTGACCTTGAGGTGCAACTGCTCGGCCCGATCTGCAGGATCGACCGCGTGGACGAGATCCTGGAGAGCCTGCGCCGCTACGAAGAAGAGCAGTTCAGCAAGCCGACACCGGCGGAAGACACTCTCGCCTCGACGCCGCTCGTATTGCCGTCGAGCGTCTTCGGCAACCCGAAGCCGCTGTCGAAGGAGGACCGGGAGCAGGCGCTCGCTGCATGGCAGAGTAAGAAGGCCGAGCACATCGCCAAGGGTCGGGAGCACCTCCTAGGCGTCGGGATGCCGGGTACCGGCGTCCAGGTAGTCAGTCGCGATCGTTTCGTGTCCAAGCCGCACCTGATTCTGACGTTCCATAACTGCGAGGTGCTGGATTACCTCGACCCGGACAACGCAGACTTTGAGAAGGTCGTCGAACCGGTACTGGGGCCGCACGAGCCGTTCCTGCCGAGCTTCGACCACTCGACTATCCGACCCCTCCCGCGGGGCTATCCCGTGACCTGGAGCACCCACGGCGAGGACGCCGAAGTTGTGCTCACTCCGGAGTCGCTCCGTCCGAACGTACTTTGGACGAGCGACCAAGACGACTACGTCATCATCGCGAAGGATCCTCATGCCAGTTCGGTGGAGGTCTCGTGGGAACTTACCGAGGACGGCAACGACGCGGTGACCAGTGGTGAGCTCCGGGTACCCACCGAGCCCCTCGTCGACGCGGCCGACCTGTTCAAGTCGGTCTTCCTCAGCACGGACGAAGACCTCTGATAATGATCTTTTGGTGGGTCGTGGTGACCTGACGGATGTGGCGTGGGAACGCGTAGCGCCCCCTGCTTCAGGTGTTGATGGTCGTACGCGGCCGTGGCGTGATCAACGGGGTGTTGTGGCGTTAGCGGAGGGGTGCTCCGTGGCGTGAACTGCCGGAACGCTATGGACCGTGGCAGACGGCCCACGAGCGGTTCGCCCGCTGGGAGGCGGACGGAACGTGGGCCCGTCTGCTGGAACAGGCCCAGGTCCGGGACGACTCCGTCGTGGCCGTGGAGTGGACCGAGTTGGTCGACTTCACGATCAGCCGGGCCCATCAGCACGCCGCCGGCGCCCGCGAAAGGGTGCGGAGGCGGGGGGCGAGCTGGAAGATCCGGCACGCGCGGCGGCTCGCCAGGCGCCGGGATTCTCGCGCGGCGGACTGACCACAGACAACTGACCGCTACTAGACGTTACCTCTGCTCATGATCACGCGGAAGTGCTCGCGAAACTGCGGAACCTACAAAGCCGGGACGCGCCCCGTGCGCTCGTTTTGCAGATCCCACAGCTCGCGGAACAAGCCGTCGCGCTGGGCGAGGAGTTCGTCGAAGGTGCCGTCCTGGATGACGCGTCCCTTGTTCAGGACGACGATGCGGTCCGCGATAGCAACATTCGTGAGCCGGTGCGTGACCAGGACGACGGCGCGGTCTGCGGCGAGGCGGCGGAGGCCGGTGAAGATGCGGTGTTCGGCCCGCGGGTCGAGGGCGGCGGTCGGCTCGTCCAGCACCAGGAGCCCCGCCGGGCGGTGGAAGGCGCGGGCAATCGCGATGCGCTGCCACTGCCCGCCGGAGAGTTCCTGCCCGCCCCACCATTCCTTGGCGAGCAGGGTGTTCAGGCCGTTGCGCAGACCCTCGACGACCTCGTCGGCGCCCGCCGCGTGGGCCGCGGCGAGTACGGCGGCGTCCCCGGCCTCGGTGGGCTGACCGAGAGTGATGTTCTCCCGTGCTGACAGGGGCCAGTTCGCGTAGGACTGCGGTACGACGGCAACTCGCTCCCAGGCTGCGTGCGCGTCCAACTCCCGTGCGTCGATGCCGTCCCATGTGATGGCTCCGTTGTCGGGCAGGTACAGCGAGGACAGGAGCTTGCTCAACGTGGTCTTGCCCGAACCGTTCTCGCCCACCAGGGCTACGACCTCGCCCCGCCGGACTTCCAGAGACACGTCGCTGACGGCTGGGCGATCGGCGCTCGGATACTTGAAGGTGACGTTCTCGGCGCATACGAGCGTGGGTCCGGTCGGCTTCTGGGTGCCGCGATCGATGCGGTGGCCACCGGCTTCGTCGATGAAGTCGGCCCAGTCGTCCAAATACATGCCGGTACGGAAGAGTTGGGCTCCGTAGCCAACGATTCCGTCCAGGCCGGCGCTGACACGCCCCAAGGCGAGGAACGCGGTACCGAGGGCGGCGACCGAGATCTGACCGGCGGACATCAGCAGCGCCAGGGCCACCCAGACCACGGCGTGTGCGAGGCCTCCCGCGGCCCCGCCGACCAGGGAGATCCGGGCGGCGCGCCAGGTGGCCTGGTCGGTGGTCTTGTCGATCCGCGCTCCGGCCGCGCGGTACTTGCCGAGCAGGAACGGGGCCATGGTGCCGGAGCGGACCTGGTCGGCGGTCTGCTTGTCGACCATGTACCAGCGCAGCATCCCCAGCAGCCGGCGGTCCTTCGATGTGGCGAGTGAGGCGATGTAGCTGATGCGGGCCGCTCGCACGCTGGCCACACCCTTCGGCAGCGCGGCCAGGATGAGCAGCGGCAGCAACACCGGGTGCACAGCGGTCAGGACACATGCGGAGGCGATCAGTGACGCCGACGACGCGAGGATGTACTGGGTCTGCGTCAGGAGGTCCCGGGAGACCTCCACGCCGCGGTCGGCCGCATCCCACCGGTCGTTGTATCCGGGGTTGTCATACGCGGACAGTTCCGCCTTGGTGGCGGCATCGAGGAGCTTGAGTTCGGCTTCGCGGGAGATACGGGGTGCCAGCCGGGCCGACAGCGACGACGAGGCGATGCCCAGGAGGGCACGCAGACCGATGGCCCCGGTCAGTACGGCCAAGGACGGTGCGGCGTCCATGAGTTGGTCGCTGCTGATGTGCTGGGAGGCGATCAGCGGCTTGATCGCCCCGGTGGTGGCCATCAGCCCGAACGCTTCCAGCACCCCGGAGAGGACCTGTACAACCAGCAGGGCGATGACCGCGTTGCGGTCCACCTGCCAGCCCAGGGCGAGGGCTCGCCGGATCAGCTGGGGTAGGCGACGAGCCATGGAGCGGCTGGTGATGGCGTTGGCGGCCTCGATACGGCGGTCGCCGGGGATGGTGAACCTCAGTTCCTCGTCCGGCACCTTCGCGTCTTCGGGAGGCGTGGCCTTGGGGGCAGTCTTCGGTGTGGTCGTCATCGGCCCCGCCTCTCCGCCGCCGACGCGATCGCCTCGGTCGCCTCAGTCGCCTCAGCCTGGTACCAGCCGATCAGTGCGCGATACAAAACGTCCCCCTGTGGGTGAAGTGCGGATGGGCCTCCTGCTCGGCTGCCGTGCGTGCTCGGCACGGTCCGAACAAGTGGGTGTGTCATGCGCCGCCGCCTCCCTCGCCAAGCCGGGCGAACGCATCGTCGAGGTCGCCAAGGTGGTTCAGCAGGCGGCGGATGGTGGTCTGCCTCTCGTTCCAGTGCCGGCTCAGGTCCGCCTCGGCTTCCTGGGGAAGGTCGTATTCGGCGGTCGTGGCGCCGTAGAAGCTGAACAGCATGTACAGCAGGGCGATCCGGGCACAGGCCCGTAACTCGGCCGGAGGGAGGCTGGGGTTTTGCGCGTGGTAGGCGCTGACCATGGCCAACGCGCAGGTGTCCCACTCCCGGCTGGTGGCGACGGTGCGCGGATCGAATGCGGCGCGGCCGAGCTCCCAGGCAGGCATGCCCGTTGCGCCCCGGAAGTCGATGACACCGGTGACGATGTCGGCGAGGACGATCAGGTTGGTGCGGGAGAGGTCTGCGTGCAGTGCCTGCTCCACCAACGTTTCCGGCAGGTGTTCACGCAGCCGGTGGACGTGGTTCTGCAGGTCCTCCCGCCGCTGATCGAGGTCGGCCCGTAGCTGCTCGAGGCTCTCGTGCTCCTGGCGCATGGCTGTGGCCATCACGGTGTCGCACTTGGCGAGTGCGTCCTCGACCGTGCCGGTCCGCCAGCGGGACTGCTGCACGCTCTTCGGCAGCGGGTAGGCGGCCAGAACCCGGTGCATGCGCCCCATCGCTGCGCCGATGCTTTCGGCGAGCGGCACCGTCATTGCCGAGGTGGTCACGCGACCAGGCGCCTCGTCGACCAAGGCCCAGGCGCTGCCCTGCGCGATGGTGATGAGGTTGCCGTCCGCGTCGTCCCAGACGCGCGGGATGGGAACGCCCGCGGCTCGGCAGTACTCCGACATGTCCCATGCTGTGCGGGCCGCATCCAGGTCCGCATCCGACCGGTACTCCTTGACGAACAGCCGTAATCCGTCGTCGGTCAGGACCCGCCGGTTGACCGTGTCGGTGCCCATGTGCACCGGCTCGACCACGAGTGCAACGACCCCGTACCGCTCTTCCAGCACGTCAGCGGTCACTGCCGCGTTCCAGTCCGCTTCGCTCATCCCCGTCACCGGCTCCTGAAGGAGGGGCGGCGTGCCGTAAGGACGGTGAACGCGTTGTCCTCCACGAGGACCCCGTCTTCCACGAAGGAGACCAGGGCATTGGTGAGCCCTGCCTCGAAGGCTTCCCGGCGGTCGCCGAACAGGCGCTCGACCACGAACGATGTCGAGTGCAGGCCGCCGATGACCTCGTCGAAGCACCACTCGCGGCGCACGGGGATGGTCACGGTGGTGACATCGCAGAAGGCGGAAGCGCGTAGCGCCTCCTCATCAGCCAGCCCTTGCGGGCCGAAGACGCCGTCCCCTGCGCGCCGCTGTTCCCTGCAGCAGGAGGAGGCTCCGCCAATGACATTCACTGGCCCCACCCGCCCCACAGGCGCCCGCCGCTCTCCTGGCGCAGGTTTTCCAGCATGGTGTGGGCTTCGTCGACGAGACCGATGTCGCGGTGCGTGATTCCCCAGGACAGTGAGTCGAGCGCGTCCAGCGCCGCGTACGCCCGGCACGCCGCCAGCTCCTGCTCGGTAAGCTGGCGGCCGTAGCCGTGGTGGAAGGCGGCAAGGAGGTCGGGGCGCTGGAGCAAGATCCGGTAGCGAAGTCGGCTGAAGTCCCGGCGGGCAGCGGGCTGGAGTTCGGCCCGTTCGAAGTCGATGACTCGAAGCCGTTGCTCGGTCTCGTCCCACATCCAGTTCTTGGGCATGTAGTCGCCGTGCGCCGCCACTTGCGGCAGAAGCGGCGGAGCCTCCTTGACGAGCGCCTGCACTAGCGTGATCTCGTGCTCCGGCACATGGGGCGCAGCATCATCCAGCAGCTTCGCTGCCGTCGAGTCCCACGTCTCTTCGGTCACCTTCGTGGTCGGCTCGTCCGCTGCCGCGGTGTGATGCCGAGCCAGGAGTTCACCGGCCTGCTCATACGCCGTGCGTTCCTGCTCGGCCGGCAGCCGCAGTGTGTCCAGGCTCCGTCCGGGCACCGCGGTGACCAGGACGGTGCACGTCTCCACATCCGAAGCAATCAGCTCGGGCGCACGGTCGGCACCCAGGGCGACCGTCCATTTCCCGTACGCGTCGACCTCCCGCCGGTGCAGCTTCGGGCCCGCGTGCTGTTTGGCGAACCACCGTGCGCCGTGGAGTCCGTCGACCTCCCAGAGCGATGGTCGGTTGACGCCCGGGCGGGAGTATTCGGCAACCACGATGTACGTGTCGGTCACCGATCCCACCAGCTGGTGGAGTGCGCTGGGCATATCGGTCACGTTTGGTGCGCCCTTCCATGGACCAAGCCACATGAGTCACACATGGTGATGGACTGGGTTCTCTGAGTATTCAGTCGGGAGTGGGGAGTGTGCCAGGGGGCACTGACAATGCGGCCTGAGCAGGTCATACGGGGGCCTGGGCGCGGAGGATCGTGCCGGAGGCCATCTCGACGAGGGACTCGTCGAGAACGCCGTAGGTCCAGCCGAGCGACACCAAGTGCGGGTCGTTGCCTGCGTCGACGCGCTTTCGGAGGTCCCTGGTGCGTTGCACGGCCGTGTCCCGGCTGATGCGGGCACGGTCCCCGTACTCCTGTGGCGTCGCACCGATAGCGATCATCTGCCATGTCTCGATCTCCGCGTCCGAGAGGGTTCCTGGAAAGGTGACCTTCCGGGGGCGTTCGAGCTGCTTGGTGACGTAGCAGGCGTGGACGATGGCGGCCCGCCCGCGCACCCCGAGCTTCTGACCGCAGTGCTGTATCTGCACGTTGATCGTCCCAGTGGTAATCGTCAGGTCGGATGCGATGGCAGCGGTGCTCTTGCCTTCCGCGACCTTCTGAACGATCCGTACCTGTGCGGGGGTGAGCCCGAGGGGTGTGGCGGGCGGGCGCGCCGGTCGTGCACTCACGGGAGCTTGAGATCCCTTCTTCTCGATGGTGTGAGGGGTCAGGCGCGAGCCAGCCACCGCTGCCGCTCGGCATCGGTGACCACACGCTGCTGGTGTTGGAGTTCCAGGTAGGCGAGATGGCAGTAGTGCTCGACCACCTCGGTGCCGAACGCCTCTCGGGCTATGGCGCTGGTGTGGAAGGCGGGCATGGCATCGGCGAGGGCGGTCGGCACAAGGTTGCCGATGATGCGAGAGGAGTTACCGGTCTCCTCGATGCTGAGGCGAGGCGTCTGCTCGATGCCGTGATTGATGGCCGCCAGTACGGCGGACAGAGCCAGGTACGGATTGGCGTCTGCTCCCGGCACGCGGATCTCGAGGTGGAGCCCTTCACCGCGACCGACGACCCTGACGGCGCAGGTGCGGTTGTCCCAGCCCCAGTCGAAGTTGGTCGGAGCGAACGATCCGGGTGTGAACCGCTTGTAGGAGTTGACATTCGGTGCGTAGAACGGGCCCAGTTCCGGCAGTGCGTCGAGCAGCCCCGCGATCGCGTGCTGCCCGGTTGGAGACATTGCGCGGTCGTTGTCGGGGGCGTGGAGTTGGCTGACGCCGTTCTTCGACCACAGCGATACATGCAGGTGTAGGCCGTTGGCGCGGCCGGTCTCGGGAGCGGCCATGAAGGTGGGCGCCAGTCCGGCGCGTGAGCCCAAGGTGCGGACCGCGTGCTTGAAGAGCAGGTGCTGGTCGCAGGCGGCGAGCGCGTCCCCGTACGGGAAGGTCACCTCGACCTGACCGGGACCGGCCTCCGTCTTGATCGCCTCGACGGGCATGCCCGCGCCGGCGAGTGCCCGCTGCAGGCGGCGGAAGAACCGGTCGCAGACCGGATCATGGTCGAGGGCGTAGTCCAGGTTCTCCGCCGTCACCGGCCGCAGCCCCTGGTACCCGGTCTGTTCCGCGTCGGCGTAGGTGCCTTTGTAGAGGACGAACTCGGTTTCGATTCCCACCTGAGGGTGCAGGCCGTGCTGGGCCAGCCGGGTCAGCTGCTGCTGCAGGATCTGTCGGGGCGCGACCTCGATGGGCGTGCCACTCTCGTGTACGGCGTCGCCGAGCACCACAGCGGTACGCGGCATCCACGGCACCACGCGCGCTGTCGCCAGATCGGGCTTGACCGTCAGGTCCTGATAGCCGGTCTCCCATGAGGTCAGCGCGAAGCCGTCCCCCGGGCTCATCTCGACGTCGGTCGCCAGGACGTAGGCGCACATCTCCGCACCGTGGTGCGCGACGCGTTGGAGGAAGTGACCTGCGTCGTACCGCTTACCCTTCAGCCGCCCCTGCAGGTCGGGCAGGGCGAGCAGCACCGTGTCGATCGCCCCCGCCTTGATGAGGTTCCGCAGGTCAGACAGCGAGACCGCCTTCTCGGAGCGCCCGCCCCGCTCGGGGGCGGGCGCGGCAGCCAGACGTGCCGTAGGGACGTTACTGATCGTGGTTCTCGTCATCAGACGACCTCGTCTTCGTACGTAGCCGCCGAGCGGTCGAAGTTCTGGGCCGGGACCTCGTACGAACTGCCCTGTTTCCGCCACCACCCCCAGGCCAGGGCCAGGACGACGAGCAGAGCGATCGGCGCGTAGTTGAACGTCTCTACGGACACCAGGCCGCCGTCGGCGGGGCGCGTCTGCGGCAGAAGGAACAGGACGGTCACGAACATCACCCAGATGACCGCAATCGTGCCCACGGTCACGCCCCAGCTGCCCAGGTTCCACGGGCCGGGCCGGAACCGGTGCCGGTTCTTGACCCGCAGGAAGATCGGGATCGCGTACGCCGGGGTGATGCCGATGACGTTGATGCTGGTGATCGCCGCGTACGCGACCGGGCTGTACAGGCTGGGAAGGGCCAGCACCGCGGCGCACACGACGGACAGCAGCACGGCCTTGCGTGGTGTGCCAGTGCGGCGGTCCACCTGCCGCCACAGGTGCGAGCCTGGCAGCGCCCCGTCACGCGAGAACGCGAAGACCATCCGACTGGCCGCGGCGGTCTCGGCATTGCCGCAGCACAACTGAGCGACGATCACGACCAGGAGCAGCGCCTTCGCACCCGCCATGCCCAGGGCGTCGAGGAAGATCTGCGCCGGCGGGACCCCTGTTGCGGTGCCCACGGTGCCCGGGTAGTCCTGGATCGCGAACGTGAGCCCGGCCAGCAGCACGAAGCCGGCCAGCCACGACCAGCCGATCGCGTGGATGATCCCGCGGGATGCGGACACCTGGGCGTCGGTCGTCTCCTCCGACAGGTGCGCGGAGGCGTCGTAACCGCAGAACGTGTACTGAGCCAGCAGTAGACCGAGCACCGCCACGTACAGAGGGCTGGACCAGCCGGTGTTGTTGACGAACTCGCCGAACACGAAGTCGGCGGACTGGTGGTGTGACGGCACGATGGCCAGCGCGCCGACGATCACCAGGACGCCGCCGAGGTGCCACCAGACGCTGATGCTGTTGAGGATGCTGACGAGACGGACCCCGAACAGGTTCAGGACAAGGTGCAGGGTGAGGATGCACAGGAAGATCACCATGATCTTGCCGGGCGTCGGCTCGAAGCCCCACTGCAAGTTGAGGAAGGCGCCGGTAAACAGCGCGGCCCCGTAGTCGATGCCGGCGATGGCGCCGAGCAGGCCCAGCAGATTGAGCCAGCCCGTGTACCAGCCCCACTTCCGGCCGCCGAGTTGCTCCGCCTGGTAGTACAGGGCCCCCGAGGTCGGGTAGGCGGAGGTCACCTCGGCCAGTCCGGCGCCGATGAACATCACCATGGCGCCCACGACGATCCAGCCCCACAGCATCACGGACGGACCGCCGGTGTTCAGACCGAACCCGTACAACGTCATGCAGCCGGACAGCACGCTGATGACGCTGAACGAGATCGCGAAGTTTCCGAACGGCCCCATGCGCCGGGTCAACACCGGCTCGTAGCCGAGCTCCCTCAGGTATGCGTCATCGGCCTTCCGGGGCGCCGCGCGATGGCTGTGGCTTAAACGGGACACAGGACAACCTCCAGGTTTCAGGGAAAGCAGGAATGGGCGGGGTCATGCCAATTAGGGAAGGCATGGGGCGGAGATTCCTCACGGGTGCGGCCCAGCGCGCGCCCCATGGGAGCGGGCGTAGGAGAAGGACTCGGCACGTGCACGAAGCAGTAGCGCCTCGCCGGGGTCCGGGCCTGCGGCCCCGTCGTGCACGGAGACCCATGGCTCGCGGGCCGCGTACGGGCCCATCGCCGCGAACACCTCGGCGGCTTCCAGATACTGACATCCCGCCCACAACGCGTAGGCGAGATAGTTCAGATCAGCCACCGAACACCGACCTGCCGGCGTCTTGCGGAACCAGCCGTGGAAGGCATCCAGCGTGTAGTCCAGCGTCGAGGCATGCGCCCACTGCTGCCGCCACAACGGATCGATGTGCGATCGCCGCCGCTGCTCGATCTGCGCGTACGCCGGCAGGAGCAACAACGACGACCCCACCGGCCGCTGCGACGCCACCCACCGCCCGAAGTCGAACACCGCCGCCAAGGACGCGGCCTGGGGGCCGTCGAGTGCGAGCAGGAACTGCAGCACGCGGTGGTAGGCCTCACGGTTGTACGGATCACGCTGGTTGACCTCGTACAACAACCCCCATGGACCGCTCGGCAGCATCCGCTCGGCGGGTTCCAAGCAGTGTTCAGGACGCACCTGCCGGGTGTCGAGCTGCGCCAAAGCAATGAGGCACACCCACGGCACGGGATCCTGTGGCGCGCGTCGTGCCGCCAGCAACGCCCCACGCCGTGCCCGGGTCTCGAACTCCCAGGTGTACGGATGCCCTTGGCGGTGTGCCCGCAACGCGCGCTCGACGGCGACACGGGCGCTCATCAACTGGGCGTCATAGCTCCCGGGCTCTTCGTCGAGCCACACGCTGACCACATCCGAACGAGCTGCCGCCCAGGCCAGCACCTGAGTACGCGATGTCCGCAGCGCCCAGTGCGTCCCCGTATCCAGAAGCAGTTTCCTGGCCGTTCGCCAGCGGCCCGCATCCAGCTCTTCCATGGCCACACGTAGGTCGCCGTCGTGGCCGGCGGGGTGGTACACGAGACGCATCAGAGCCCCGCGACTCGAACGAGGCAGTGACGGAACCCGAGATCGAGGCTGCTCGTCCTGTGCGTTCGAACTGTGCGAGGTGGCGTCGTGCTCTCTGGGTTGGGCATCGATGTCATCGAGGGCCTCAGACAGGTTGGGGGGGGAATGGGACCGCGCAGTGGATGGGGTGCTCCGCCATCGAGCGGCGGACGGCGGCTCGGTCACCGAGCCGGGCAGCCTAGAAACGAATCTGGCCGATCATGTCCGCGATGCTGGTCATGAACCGGTTGATGCTCGGGGCCATGGATGTGCTCGCCAGGAAGAACCCGAAGAGCACACAGACGATCGCCGGCCCGGGCTTCAGGGATTTACCGCGGATCAGAACGACCACGACGATGCCGAGCAGCAACACGAAGGAGATACTCAGGGCCATCAGGAGGTTGCTTCCTCCACAGGCCCTCGGCGCTCCCTGCGTGCCTGGCTCAGCGCGCGGCGAAGAGCATCGGGGCGGGTCAGCGACCGCGGGCCGCTCGGGAAGACATGCCAGTGCATCCCGGGAGGTGTCGTGGTGTCAGCGGACGGCACGACGACGTGACACTTCTGGCCCAGCGCAACAGTTCCCGGCTCCTCCCAGCGAGCCGCGGTACCCACGGGAACGAGGAAGTACAGCCGGGGCTCCGGCCCCCCGGCATCCAGGATCACCGGCCCGACACGCTCGTCACCCTCCTTGAGGATCTCGATCGCGCGCTGGCCTACGGCCTCCTCGGCACGCACGGCATCCCACCACTCGCCCGCGGAGCACAGTTCGGGCTCTTCGCCGATGGGCATCCAGCGCGGCGGGAGCGCGCGAGCTGCTGGATTGGCGTCGGACATGGAAAAGGCCTCCTCACCACTACGTGTGAGGAGACCATTCCACTCAGCAAGTTCTGTGCGCGGACAGATTGTCCGTGGGGTTGACTCGCCAAAACCCTTGACAGACCCTTAAGTTGCGCTTATGCCCGTCCAACTGCCGAATGCCGAGAGTTCGTTGGACGGATGGGAGTCCATCCTGAGCAGCGCCGACGCGGTTTCCCGAACGGACGGGTGGAACCGGGTGTGGTTCGGAGCGACCTTCCGGGCACGCTTGAGATCGGCGAACGCACCGGCCCGGTCACCTGTGGCGAGCTTCGCGGAAGCCACGTCGATGAAGTGGTGGCTCGACCGCTCGCCGACGGTCGTAGCAGGCGGCGCCCACTCCCCTCCGGAAACCGGAGACCACTCGGTGAGGCGGGCGAGGGCCTGCTCGGTGTCGCCCATGTCGATCATCGCGTGCACCTCGTGGATGCGGATGTTCGTCGGGCCGAACGACATCTCGTACGCCAGGGAGTCACGGTTACCCGCCATGCCTGCCACCTGCTCGGCTTCCCGCAGGTACGCATCGGCACGATCCTGGCTGTTCTCGCGGGCCTCCAGTACAGCCAGTTTCAACAGCAACGCACCGTCGACGGCAAGCGAGTCGGCCGTGAAGGACCGCTCCGGCTGGAACCGCTCCAGCTCGGTCCGCAGCGCGAGCAGCTTGCGGCGAGCAGACGAGTAGGCGCCCTGGCGAAGCATCGCACCCGCGACCAGATAGCCGGCCGTGAACTGCATCAGCGGGTCCCCGGAGCGGTCAGCCGCCCAACGGACCCGCTCCAGCGCGGTGTTCGACAGGTCGTGGTGGCCCATCTTGTGGGCCAACGAGTTCACTGCGCGATAGGCGCGTGCCAGGTGCCAGAACGCCTTGCTCTGGTCGCCATTGCCGCTACCGAGGGCCACATGCGTCAGTTCGGTGATGATCGGCGGCAGCAGAGGGCCCATGGGGGCGTAGCGGGCGTCGCGGCGCAGGGCCGCCACCTGGTCAACCTCAGAAGCGAGCACGGGAAGCGCCCGCGGGGCGATCTCCAGGTCGTCGGGGCTTTCGTAGCAGAGCAGGAGGCGACGGAGCTCGGGGATGACGGCGTGGACGCCGTCCTCTGCTTCCGGCTCGCCGTAGTACGGCTGGCCGGTCAGCACCTCAGGGCCGAAGCGCAGCGCCTTGGCGAGCGCCAACACCAGCGACGGTGAAGCCTTCCGCGCGCCGGACTCCAGCTTCTGCACGTAGCTCGGGGAGACTGCGACCTTCTGTGCCAGTTGAGCTGCAGACAGCTTCCGTGTCCTGCGTGCCGTACGGAGACGGTCTCCCAGCGTCAGGTTTTCACTCATCGGTGGATCTGTCCCTTCGCGATGCAGCACTCCGATCAGAGTACGGACAAGGCCTTGCACCATGCCCCTGGTCGCCAAGTGTTAACAGTGCTGACAGCGCCGCGATCAAGGAGTGAAGCCTTTTGATGCCGCGCCTGAAGCTCTCATCACACATTTTCGAACTGGAGTAAATGGGGCAACCCGTTACAAATGGGCGAGAATATGAGAGTTGTTGCCGCCCGGCAGTCAAGGGCTAGCGGAAAAGCACCTACGGACAATTTGTCCGCGCGCTATTTTCATCGCCGCGATCGATGAGCCGAGTTCCGTTACGGACAGTGGCCGCGAGCACTGCGCACGACGCGAACACCTGGGCGCCGGCTCCATACTCTCGTGAAGTGCGGCACTCGTACCGTCTCATGCGCCAAAGGAGGTAAGAGTGGCTGAGACTGGACGCCCGCACGCTGCACCTACTCGCGTTCCACTTCCGTGACGGCCCGGGGAGCAGCGGTCACCAAGCGGACGATCTCTTCGGCGCACCCCCATGACAGCGTGACGCCGGCACCGCCATGTCCGTAGTTGTGAAAAACGGGAACTCCGCTTCCCCGGTCCTCTACTTCGACACGCACCTCGGCTCGTGCCGGTCGCGCTCCCACGCGATGGGCCAGAACGGGGGCGTCCGCAAGCCGCGGCTCGACCGCTGCGCAGCGCTCGACAATCGCCCGGGCCGCGACAGCGTCGCCGTGGAGGCTGGCGTCGCCGTCGACGGCTGTCCCGCCGAGGACGACCGTCTCGCCGTGCACCACCACCCCGGAACCCACCGACCTGGACGCCGTCCTGGCCGACCGCGCCGCCGCGTGGGAACCCCTCGCCGCCGAACAACGCGTCACCCTCGCCCTCACCGGAACGCCGGCCGGGCAGGTCTGGGCCATCCCCGGCGCGCTCGAGCAGATCATCGACAACCTGGTCGCCAACGCACTGCGCGTCTCCCCGCCCGGCACCACACTCACCCTCACCCGCGCCCCCGGCGCCGAACTCCACGTCATCGACCAGGGCCCCGGCACGTCGCCCGCCGACCGCGAGCGCGCCTTCGACCGGTTCTGGCGCGCCTCGGACTCCCACCACGACGGCACCGGCCTCGGTCTGCCCATCGTCCGCCACCTGGCCCGCGCCTCCGGCGGCGAGATCACCCTGCACCCGGCCCCCGGCGGGGGGCTGGACGCGTGCGTCCAGCTGCGCCCGGCAGGCGGCGGGCGGCGGGCGGCGGGCGGCGGGCGGCGACGCACCGGTAACGGCTCCCCCCGAACAGCGCGGACAACAGTCACCGCACGCTGAGGTGATAGTGCACCGTACGCTTCCCTAGGCGAGCAAACGGTGGACCAACACCGGCCGGAACCACGACGAGCGCGGGCTGAAGAACCGCCCGCCGGGAGAAGCGGGTGGTGGTGCCGCCACCCCCGCATCTGGTGGCCCTGTGGGGGAGCACGTCGCCGCCTTCGGCACGGCGGATGACGGCCAGCTGTTCTTAGCGAATGCGGCGGAGTCATCGCTTACATCACCTACAACCGGGGCCGGCAGACCCTCGCCCTGCCACCCGCCCTTGGCAACACCCCGCTCGCGAAACGGCCGTACGACCTTCGACACTCGGCGCTGTCCACCTGACTGTGCGCGGGGGCCGATCCGGCTGAGGTCGCCCAGCGGGCCGGCAACAGCGTCGAGGTCCTGCTGTCCCGGTACGCCAAGTGCCTGTATGACCGGCAGTCCATCAACAACCAGCGCATCGAAGGGCTCCTCGACGCCTACGACCAGCCGCCTGAGTCAGATGAACCGGGCGAGGAGTAGCTCTCCTGACGAGGTGCTGCGCCGATGGCGGCACCTACGGAGCCGGTCCTTGGCCTCTGAAATGGTGATGACCTGGAATGTGTGGGTGTCTGGGCGAAGCCGGGCATAATCGGCCCACGTCGTGCTTTCATGCACGCATGCATTCCTTGACCGTGCAGGTGGACGGAGATCACCTGGCCCGCCTCGTCCGCAGTCCGCGGGCCGGCCTGACGGAGCTCATCTGGAACGCCCTCGACGCGGACGCGGATGTGGTCGATGGGCGACTCGAGTTCAGCACGCTGGGCGCGGTGGAACGCGTTGTCGTCGTGGATCGCGGTCATCGCATGTCGCCGGACGACGTGCAGCGGGGGTTCGGTGCACTGGGCGGCTCATGGAAGAGGTCCACCAGGACCACGCGAGAGCAGGGCAGGCGTCTGCACGGAGAGCAGGGCAAGGGGCGGTTCGCGGCGTTCGGTATCGGCGATGTCGTCGAATGGCGCACGGTGTACAGGGAAGAACCCTCGACCGAGATGCGGATTCGCGCCGAGCGCCACAACCTGCGCCGTTTCGACATCACCACGTCGCCTACTGAAGGCGGTGTCGGCACCGCGGTCTCGGTCGTCTCGGTCGATGAAGCGGCTGGCAAGCAGCTTGAGCAGGACTCGCTGATTGACACGCTTTCGGCGGAATTTGCGATCTATCTGGAGTCGTACCCGCATGTTGAGATTTCGTGGCGTGGCCAGAAGCTCAATCCGGTGGCGCTGCAGGTCGAACGTGAGGAGTACGACCTGGATATCGATGGGCTGGACGACAAGCCGCAACTTGTCATCATCGAGTGGCGTCGCCAGGTCGACCGGGCCCTGTACCTGTGTGATGAGGCCGGGATGGCGCTTCATGACATCAAGCCGGGGATCCAGGCTCCTGGGTTCGAGTTCACTGCCTATCTCAAGTGGGGTGGGTTCAGGGGGCACGACGTACTGCTTGCCGAGTCCGGCTTGGAGCCGATGAGTTCGGTTGTCACGGCGGCCAAGGAGAAGCTGCGTGAGCACTTCAAGCGTCGAAGCGCGGACAGGCGCAGGTCGATCATCAGGGACTGGGTGTCGGAAGGCAGCTACCCGTACAGCGACGGATCGTCTTCTGCCGCAGAGAACGCAGAGCGTCAGGTTTTCGACATCGTCGCCTTCACGGCATCGAAGGTGATCAACGACGGTGACTTCCGTTCGCGGAAGCTCACCCTGAGGCTCCTGCGCGAAGCGCTCGCGTCGAACCCCGGGAACCTCCACCACGTCTTGCGGGCCGTCCTCGAACTGTCGGCGGAGCGTTTGGCCGAGCTCAGCGAACTGCTCGACAGAACCACCCTCTCGTCGATCATCGCCACCTCGAAGAAGGTCGGAGACCGGCTCAGCTTTCTGTCCGGACTCGACACGATCCTGTTCGACAGCGAGCCGAGGCGCGAGACGCTGGAACGGAGGCAGCTTCACCGCATCCTGGCCAACGAGACCTGGGTTTTCGGGGAAGAGTACGCTCTGACCGGCGACGATGAGCCCCTGACCAAGGTACTCGCAAAGTATCTCCACTTCCTGGGCGACGATGTCGAACTCGCCGGTCATACCCCCGTGCTGCGTCACGACGGCACCAACCCGATCCCCGACCTCGTATTCACTCGCACGTGCGAGATCGCGCAGGACCGAGTCGAGAACATCGTGGTCGAGCTGAAGCGGCCGAGTCAGGAAATCGGTGCGGACGAGCTCATGCAGATCGAAAAGTACGCGCTGGCGGTCATGCGTGACGAGCGATTCAACAAGCCGAACGTCTCGTGGGACTTCTGGATTATCGGCAACTCCCTCGACGAATTCGCCGAGTCCCGCCGGAATCAGACAGGACTTCCCTTCGGCTACATTCAGCGCACCGACCGTCATCGCATGCAGGTGCGCACCTGGTCCGAAGTGATCAATGACGCCCGGCACCGTCTGAAGTTCGTCGAACGCAACCTCAACTACCGGGCCACTCATGACGATGGAGTGGAGTACCTGCGTTCAAAACACGCCCAGTTCCTGCCGCCCAGCCTCAGCGAAGGCCCCGACCCGTCAGCGTCCTCGGACGGCGGCCAGCACTGACTGGGGGAGCCTGCCCGTTCGCCGCGCGCTACGCGGTTGTCAGCAGCCTGTGGCCGTGCATCCGGCATCGAGGCGTTATCTGGATCTTCGATCTTGTGCGGTGCGCCTGCTCAGGGCCTTTGGTGTTTCGTTACCCTCGGTGAGGGCACCTGGTGGCTGCTGCCCCGGGGCCGCAGGCGCGTCGGGACCTCAGGGCACCACGCGGCCACGGTCCGTCTGCGTGACTGCGGGTGCAGCTTCTCGCCCTTCGCCAGCATCGCTACGTACTTCTCGATCCGGCGCGCCCGGGTCTCGGCCTTCTTGGCGTCCTGGACCCGGTACAGGATCGCGTAGCGGTTCTGCCGGTCCAGTGTTTCGAACAACGCCGCTGCGGCCGGGTCGGCGGTCAGGGCCGCCGCGAGGTCGTCCGGCGCCGTGGCGGTCTTCGCCCTGTTCGTAGGCCGCCTCCCAGCGGCCGTCTGTCTTGGCGCGGTCGCCCTCGGCCTGCCCCGGCTGACGCATCCGGCCCTGCTCGATCAGGGCTGCCGCCTTGTCCCGGTTGGCCTTGGACGGCCTTGGTACTGGTGGGCTCGCGTATTCAACTGTCGCGAGTTGTCGGTGCTGCTGGGCATGGTAGTGACTTTCCGTGATCTCCAGCGGGTTGTCCCCAAGCCCGCCACTCCTGCGTCAGCCCGTGGCACCGCCGTTGTTACGCAGGATGTTCAGAGCCGTGTCGAAGGCCGAGTCCCTCTTCTTGTCGAACTCCTCCTTCGTGAAGACCGGCTCTTTGAGGTGCGGCGGAATGCCCGTGCCGTCGAAGGTCCTGCCCGACCGGGTCAGGAACTCCTCGTTCGGAAGCCAGGCCGACATGCCGTTGGGGAGCTTGCGCGACATGACGTCCGAGAAGAGGCCCTGTGTGGGCTGCCCGATCCGGACCGTCTTGCCAGGCCGGTCCATGAGGGCCTGGGTGAAGGTCTCCCCCGCGCTGAAGGTCGAGCCGCCGGTCAGCACGGCGACCGGCCCGGTGTAACGGGGCCCTTGGGCGGGCGTGACATACGCGGGTTGGGGGCGGGTGTGCCGGGTGGGGTCGGCGGGGTCGTTGCGGGCCCGCTTGGAGTAGGCGAGGTAGGAGGTGTCGGTGAGGCGCTCGGCGATGTGGATTCCCAGGGCGTCGGAGCCGCCGCCATTGATCCGCAGGTCGATGATCAGGCCCTTCAGGCGCTGGGTGCGCTCCCGGCTGAGGACCGTGTCCAGCGCCCTGTCGAGCTCGGCCAGCTGGGCGGCGTAGGGGGCGCCATCGCCCGCGTATCCGCCGAAGCCGGAGATCCGCAGATAGCCCTGCCCACCGGGGAGGTCGGCGTAGGTGATCCGCCCGTTGGCGAAGTCCTGGAGGTTCCGGGCGTTCCTGAGGTCGCGCGCCACGATGAACTTCTTGACCTTGGTGTCCAACTCCTCTGTGGGCACGACGGTGCCGGGGCGAACCTGTGCGTAGACGCGATCGCCGTCCTGGACGGCAACGTGGGCATCGTAGAGCGGCTTGACCATCTCGCTGAAGACGGCGTAGAGCTCGTCCCTCATCGTCCCAGCATGTACCCGGGGGCGGTATTGGTCGCGTACGGCGTGCCAGTCGATGCCCTTGGCGGAAAAGAAGGGGTAGTTCTCCTCGAAGGACTGCCAGAAGACGTCAAAGGCAGCGAGCGGACCCTTGGGGGCCGGACTCGTGCAGGCGTCGGGCAACTCCGGGATCCGGCGCAGGTTCCGGTCGCCGACGGAGCCGTCCACCCGCATGGACGCGCGGTCGCGGCCTCCTTGGGTGCGCACGGTGAGGACAGTGCCGTCGGGCATGGTGTAGGTGCCGGGGCCGGTCCGCTGCGCGGAATCGCCCTTGAGACAGCTGACGGCGGTGGTCTGGTACTCCTGGAAGGTTCCGTTCCGGATGGATAGGACTGTGCCGTAGCCGTCCATGTGCCAGATTCCGTCGGTGGTCGGCTGGTGGGCGGTGGCGGCCGGCGCGGCATGGCCAGCAAGGGCCAGGGCGGCGGCGGTGGCCGTGACAATGCGCACGATCCTGCCTTCTCCGTAGGCGACTTACTCGGGACAGCCCCACGGTCGCCGACATGGCGTTCTCCCGGCCATCCGGCTGTCCGGTTGATCGAAGGTGAGGCCAACCCCCGCTACCGGCAGAGCCCAGGGGCGATCGCGTGGGGCCGGTGCCTGGAGGTTGTCGGCGAGGCGCACGGTGGGGAGGCTGAAGCTCGTGCCGCTACGACAGCGGCAGCTTCAGTCGTTGCTTGTGATGTGCGCCCGCCGCGTGGAGATGCTGGGTAGCGGGTGGGATCACCCATTGGCCACGCCTGAGTTGGGGCCGCGGGGGTACCTGGTGTGTCAATGTGATGGTTTGGGTGCAAGGCGGCTCGTATGGATCACGCTGCAAGGGGAGAGGGACGGCGGTTGCCGGCCGACGGTCCGACAGCGCTATCTGCCGTGTTTGAGGGCAGTGAGGCGATCGCTGAGGCTCGTGATCGTGCCTGGTCCTTTCTGATGGACCTGCGGGCCGAGCATGGGGTGCCGGTGCCTCAGAGATCCGTGGACGTGGTGCAGCTGGTAGTGAGCGAGCTGGTGACGAACACCCGCAAGTACGCGCCGGGCCCGTCGCTGCTGACGCTCAAGGCTCGTGAGGGTGCTGTTGAGGTGACCGTGTGGGATACCGAACCCCGGCTGCCGGTGATCCGGGACGCCGATCCGGTCCGGGTGGGGCAGCACGGCCTGGAGATCGTGACGGCGATCTGCCGGAGCTTTGAAGTGCACCGTGAGCCGGTGGGCAAGCGCATCACAGCGACCATCGATCTGGCCGATGAAACACTCACAGACGCGGCTCGCGACGAGTCATGACCAGGCGCCCGTCGGGTGTTTGGCGTCTGCGGCCGGTGGTACTCAAGGGCGGGTGGAGCACGGTTCGGCTCACGGGCCGTGGGCTGCATCCCTCACCCGTGGAGCCTGCCGCGACTGGCGGGCTCCACGGCCCTGTCCGGGAGACGGGGACCGGCGTCACCGCACGGCCTTCGTGGCCGGGGCCCGGATCGCTGGTGACGGACTGGGGAGGTTCTGCGCATGGCTGACGAGACTGCCCTGCAAAACCTGTTCGAGGACGTGTGCCAGACGCTGGCCCATGCCGGGTTCGACATAGCGTCAACAAACGCGGACGACCGGACGGGGCTGAGGGTTCACCGGGAGCCAGATGCGGTGAGCGTGGGGTGGGTGCCAACAGGGGAACTGGATCCCGCCGGACGGCGGGACGCCGACTATGAAGGCATACGCACCGCGCTGCGCCAGGCGCTGCTGGAGATCCTCACGCAGGCCGGTTACGCGGTGCAGGCAGACCGGTCCAATGGCGAGGTGCGGGTCATGCCGACGTAACCGCTGAACTTGACGACCATCCGATAGGTGAAGCGGACATGGGTGACGGTTCCCGCGGACGGCCAGGCGCAGTCCGTGAAGCGCGCGCAATGAAGGCCGTGAGGAAGGTACTGCACGCGGGCGGTGGGTGGGGCGGGCAGGCGACGGGGGATTTTCACCTGCCCGCCCCGGGCGGGCAACGACCCGCACAACGGAGGGATGCGGGCCTTACCAAGCCGTAGTCACGGCCCTCGCTGGTGACAGCATCAGTCGCCGCAAGTTTCACACCTAGGGTGCCGAGCCGTCCACCGGGCTGGCGGGCTGGCGTCCGACCGAGGCTGTGCCCCACACGCCGGGCAGCGCCGGCCGCTGCCCGGGCGTCACCATCGGTGGGCAGCGGTCGAAGTGACCGGACGGTGCCCTTGCGAGGTCCGTGTCAGGCGGGGGCTGGCTACGGTTCCTCCAGGACCTGGGCGATCTTCCGGGCCAGTGCTGCGATGCGGGGAGGAAGATAGCTGTCCAGGGCTTCGACGTCGTCGCACAGCCGGGCCTGCAGTCCGTGAAGGCATGCCTGGGTGAGCAGTCTCTGCGGGCTGTCCTCGTAGGTCTGCGCGGCATCGGCAAAGCCGTGGCCCCAGGAGAACCTCAGCCATGCTTCACGGTCATCCGGGTCGGGTGCGGGGCCGTTCAGCAGTCCGGCGACCTCCTGCCGGTCGCAGTCTTGTGGTCCGGCCGCCCGGCTGCGCTGTTGACGGGCCTGGAGGTACGACGACAGCGTGTCCTGGGACATGCCTGTGCGCTGGCAGTAGGCGGCGATCAGCAGCGAGGTCATGTCCAGGGTGTCCGCGGCGTCCGTCGCCCGGCACAGCGTCATCCGTTGCCAGTCGCCTGCCAGGTCGGGCTCGGTGGAGCGGAGTACCTCCTGGCAGTTCTGGACCGCCTCGGCAACGAGCTGGTGGACCGCGCGGCGCAGCGGCTCCGGCATCGGGGTGTCGTCCATGGCCCGCACGTTAGAGCGGCTGCCCTCACGGATCTCGGAGTCGGGCACCTCGCTCACCCGGACAGCGGACCCGGCTAGCACCCCGGGTGAGCAGGAGCATCCTCAGGTCCGCCGACGGTTGGCCGTTGAGCACCCGTGTGGGTGAAGCCGCGAGAGCGGGCTACGCCGGCCGGGTAGAACCGGGTAGAAGGTGATTGCGCAGGTGCGGCTGGGAGGCTCGCCCTGGGGTCTGTCCGGCAGGTCTTGCCGGACAGACCCTGCGCCGGAGGCGCGTTCGGCGCTTGAGCGTGAAAGTGACGTCGCCGGGAGACTGCCGTTCGGCCGGACTGCTGAAACGAGTCCTGGCTCGTCAACGGGTAGGGCTGTGGCCGTGAGCCGGTTGAGGAGGGTCTCCTCGCCCGCCGGCAGACAGCCGGTGGTCAGGGCGCGTCCGCGCTGCCGGTACATGATGTCGGCGGCGACCAGCGCGTTGGAGGCCACGTCGACCCCGTCGTCCCAGCCTTCGCCGTAGGCGGCGCCCTGAGCGCGGGGAGCGCAGCCGGGGAGCTCTTCGACTCAGCAGTGGGCGTTGGCGACAGCACCGGCCTCGACGGCACAGACCAGTTCGTCCGCGTCATCGGGCTCCATCCCGGCGGGCGAGAGGACCGCATGGATCTTCATCCGGGCAGTGACCGCCATCTTCTGGCAGCCGCTCATCCGCTGACGCGGGTCACAGCTGCCGTCCCGCATCAGACTCAACCGCTCGCACGTCGAAGCGCTGCTGCTCATCGTGGAGAGCTTTGACGTCGACGCCGCCGGCAGAGAGGCCCTGCGGTCGGGTTGGCTTCAGGCTGCCGGGGTCCCGTCGACCATGTCCTCGCAGGAGAAGCCACCGAGTGCCCGCAGGCCGAAGTCGAAGCCGGTCGGAGTGAACTCGCACGCCAAGGTGGCGAGCAGTCCGGGCTCGTGGTTCTGAATGCGTTGTGCGGCTTCGGCGTTCGCGACTGCGCCGCGCAGACGGAAACGGGTGGCTGGTCCGACGATGCCGTCCGCCTTGGTGTCGTGTTCCTGCTGGAAAAGCTGCAGCTGGGCTCGGGTGCCCGGTCCGAACTTGCCGTCTGTGGCCACGCGGTAACCAACCTGGTTGAGGGTGGTCTGAAGGGCCGTCGTGCACCAGCCGGATGCACCGATGGCCAGATTCTCGCACTCCGGTCGGTCGAGGTCTTGGACGCTGACCGCCCTGGGGCCCATGCCGCTGTTCCAGTCGTCCGCGGAAGCTGGAGTGACCAGAACCGCGGTGGCGAGGGTGACGGCTATGGCAGCAGCGGAAGTAAAACCCCGAAGGCTCACTTTTCCCCCATTGGGTTCGAAGCGTCATGAAGCGCGTTACTTGCGCAAGTGGGCATGATGCCGACGAACCGCAGTCATCGTAACTCCATGCGCCTTTTTGGCAACCATGGGTTATGCGGGAGGGGTCATTAGGCTCAGCTGGGTCTATTTAGGTCTGTGGGTCTGAGGTCGAGTCCCTGCTTGGCGGCCCAGTCCGGGTCTAGGTGAACCGGGAGAGGGTGTGGTCGGTCCGCAGAGGGCTTGGTCTGCTCCCGCTCGACTGCGCGTGGCTGTGCGGGCTACCGACGCGCTGCTGCCTGACGCGGTCCGTGTCGTTACCCAGGCCGTGCTGGAGGGCACGCGACACTGCGGGGTGGCGGTCGCGTGTCTGTTCTCCGTGCAGACCACGGCCGCGCCTCTCACCCGGTTGGAACGGGCCGGTGGAGAGCGGCCCCGGGGACGTCATGACCCGGCCCCCCGGGGCTCTTTGCAGAGGTCGCCTGATCTTCCATTGCCGGCGTACTGAGAAAGAAAAGTGCTCAGGCGTGTACGGACGAACGTGCTCAGCCATCGGACCGGGTGGACAACCCCGCGGCCGTGGGGGTGTCCGCGAGCGTCCATGACTCGACGGCGGTCTGCACCTGGAGCACGCGGGCGTAGGCTCTCAGGGATGCGGATAGGCGAGTTGTCCAAGCTCACGGGCGTGAGTCCGCGCTCACTGCGGTACTACGAAGAGCAGGGCCTGCTGACCAGCTCACGCTCCGCCGCGGGGCAGCGTCACTATTCCGATGCTGCGGTCCAGCGCGTGTCACTCATCCAACAGCTGTTCGATGCGGGTATGTCCAGCAGGGTGATCGCGACTGTGCTGCCGTGTGTGGACGTCCCCGGTGACCTGGGCGTCGCCGAGGAAACGTTCACGGCGATGATGCGCGAGCGCGACCGGATCGACGCCGACATCGCGCACCTGATCGAGACCCGGGATGCACTCGACGTGCTGATCAGGGCCAACAGCCGACACCGGGCGGAGCTGTCCACGGCCCAGGAATCGGTGGCGCGCTCGGCCTGATGCTGTGATCTGCGTCTCAGCCGGTTGCCCCTCACATCAATGTCAGAGGTGAGGATGGCGACAACGCCCGGAATCACCGGGTCGGTCGTACGAGAGGCGGCGGAAGATGGGGCAGGCGTGGGGTTTCGGCAGGTATGGCGGGCCCGAGGTGCAGGAGTTCTTCGATCGTCCCGACCCCGTCCCCGGTCGCGGCGAGGTGCTGATCCAGGTCGACGTCGCCGGCGTGAATCCCCTCGACCACGTTCTGCGCTCGGGTCTGGTCGAGGGGCTCGACGGCGGGCGTCCGTTTCCCCGCGTGCTGGGCATGGAGGCAGCCGGAACCGTTCTCGCCCGGGGCGAGGACGTCAACGGGCTCGAGGTGGGTGACGCGGTCTTCGGCTTCGCACTCACCGGTGGCGGCACCTACGCCGAGACGACGGTGCTGTCCGCGCCGAACACCGCACGCATCCCGGAGGGTCTGGCCGCGACCGTGGCGGCAACGCTGCCAGTGGCCGGGACGACCGCGGTGGACGTGCTCGACCAGCTCAGCCTCCCGGCTGGTGCCACGGTCCTGGTCAACGGAGTCGGGGGCGGGGTCGGCCTCGCCGTCGCCCGGCTGGCTATCGGGCGCGAGCTGCGTGTGATCGGCACCGGGAGTACCGCCAAACGCGAGCACGCCGAGGCCATCGGGGTGCGGTTCATCGACTACACCGCCGAGGACGTCGCCGCCGCGGCACGCGAGCTGGTTCCGGACGGCTTCGACGGGATCGTCGACCTGGTCGGAGGCACCTCGCTGCGGACGGTCGCTCCGCTGGCCCAGGATCCCCGCAACGTCATCGCTGTGGGTGACATGTCTGTGCCCGATCTCGGTGGGCGTTTCGTCGAGCGTCGCGTCGACCGCGAGAACCTGGAGCGGTCGGCCCGGCTGGCCCTCGACGGACTCCTCACACCCGTAATCACCGCGGTCCATCCGCTCTCCGACGCCCCGGCCGCCCTCGCCACCGTCGAGAACGGTCACACCTCGGGCAAGGTCGTCATCAAGGTGGCATGAGAGGTGCCCGGCCGTCTGACGCTGTCGACCGTCCATTGCGGACTGGCGAGGTGCCAGGACCGTGAGCTCCGGCCACTCGTTCTTCCAACGGGCCGCCTTGGTCTCATAGACCTTCCGCGGGGCAAGGACCAGGTTGGGGCGAAAGCAAGGTTGAACACGTCGGAGATGCTTGCCGCGAGGTGATCGACCAGCTCCTGGAGGTCAACGCCCTCTACCGCCTTCGGGCCGCTCAGGGAGAGCTCGGCCTGCGGAAGAAGTACGGCGACACGCGCTTGGAAGCCGTCTGCCGCACGGTAGTCACGGTCGGCGCCCCGTCCTGCCGCACCGTCAAAGGCATCCTGGTCGCCCGTACCGAGACCAACCCGGAGCCGGAGACCGGCGAGGCCGGAGCCGCGGCCTGCCTGCACGGGCCCGAGGGATTGTTCGCCATCCCCATGCAGACGCCGGGCCAGCTCCACGATGACCAGGACCGCGGTGACGCCGAGGAGGCCGCCCGGTGAGCGTGATGACCACCGCTCTGCGTGAATCACTCAAGACCCTGCGGCTGTCGGGGATGCTGGAGACCCTCGACGCCCACCTCACCCAGGCTCAGAAGGGCGAACTCGGCCAGCTCCACTTCCTCCAGGTCCTATGCCGGGACGAGATCACTCGCCGTGAGACCGTCGTCTTCGAACGACGTCTGCGCCAAGCGAAGTTCGAGCAGCAAGCCACCCTGGAAGGGTTCGACTTCACCGCCTCCCCGAAGCTTCCCGCCGCTCAGATCCGCGACTTGGCCGCTCTGCGCTGGCTCCACTCCGGCGAGTCCGTTTCACCAAGACCAGCCGCATCCTGGCCGAGCTCGCCGGCGGCCACGCGGACTGAACCTGGGACAAACGCATCCACGACACGATCCGCCCCGACCTGCTCATCCTCGATGACTTCGCGATGCGCCAGGTGACCGCACCCCAGGCTGACGACCTCTACGAACTCGTCAGCGAACGAGCGACTGGTATCCCCTCTTCTCCAACCCCGTTGTCGCCGAGTCGCTGCTGGACCGGCTGATCAATGCCAGCCACCAGGTCATCATGAACGGACCCAGCTATCGGCCCAACAAGCCTCCTGGGAACGGAAGTTCGTCTCATGACACCAACATCAAGGAGGTTCGGATGCTGCAAGGAGTACTGATCGCCGAGAGCCTGCGGGTCGGAACCCCAGTTGACTGGGATCCCCCTGCAGATCACCAAACTGTCGCGGGTCGAGATGACGGACCCCGGAGATCACCAGCCACGACACTGGACACTCCTGGAATTTTCCGCCGAGGAGTCTGCCGCCCACCGGCTCGCGGATCAGCTCTCTTCCTGCCTGGCCTCATCGGGAGGTTGGTACACCGACTTCCACACCGCTGACGAAACGTTCGTGATCTTTGCCCACAAGGTCTTCCGCTACCCCCGCGGGCAAGCCGAAGGCCGCAGCGAAGCTCAGCAATATGGACGCTCCGTCGGCGTCCCCGAGCCGCAACTGGACTGGCAGGTCCGACCTCGGGCTCCGCGAAAGCGGAGCCCGTCTCCAGGCACCGCAGCCTGGGGAACTACGTGATCGCTGACACCCCAGAGCAGGAGCTACTCTCGGGTCCCGGGGCCGTCGCAGCTGAGCTGATATGCCTTCGCGACCGTCTTCGCCCGGGCACACTGGCCTGGGCGGGTGGCGAAGAGCGTTCAGTATTGCTCGGGCTCGACGAACCTCGTGTCCTCGTTGTTGGTGGCGAAGGCGTCGGCGGCGGATGCAGGGTCGAATCCGGGCGGGCTGTCCTTGAGGCCCAGGCCCAGTCCGGCCAGCTTCGCCTTGACCTCGTCGATGGACTTCGCACCGAAGTTGCGGATGTCCATCAAGTCGGCCTCGGAACGCGTCAGAAGCTCACCCACCGAGTGGACGCCCTCGCGCTTGAGGCAGTTGTACGAACGGACCGTGAGTTCGAGCTCCTCGATCGGCAGCGCCAGATCGGCGGCGAGGGCGGCGTCCGTCGGGGACGGACCCATGTCGATGCCCTCGGCGTCGATGTTCAGCTCGCGGGCGAGCCCGAACAGCTCGACCAGCGTCTTGCCGGCGGAGGCCATGGCGTCACGCGGACGCATCGCCTGCTTGGTCTCGACGTCGACGATCAGCTTGTCGAAGTCGGTGCGCTGCTCGACACGGGTCGCCTCGACCTTGTACGTGACCTTGAGCACCGGGCTGTAGATGGAGTCGACCGGGATACGGCCGATCTCCTGACCGACCTGCTTGTTCTGCACGGCGGAGACGTAACCGCGACCGCGCTCGACCGTCAGCTCCATCTCCAGCTTGCCCTTGCCGTTGAGCGTGGCGAGGACGAGGTCGGGGTTGTGCACCTCGACACCGGCCGGGGGCGCGATGTCGGCGGCGGTGACCAGACCAGGGCCCTGCTTGCGCAGGTACATCACCACCGGCTCGTCCTGCTCGCTGCTCACGACGAGCTGCTTGATGTTGAGGATCAGGTCGGTGACGTCCTCCTTGACGCCCGGCACGGTGGTGAACTCGTGCAGTACGCCGTCGACGCGGATGGACGTGACCGCCGCACCTGGGATCGAGGAGAGGAGCGTTCGGCGCAGGGAGTTGCCGAGGGTGTAGCCGAAGCCCGGCTCCAGCGGCTCGATCACGAACCGGGAGCGGAACTCGTCGACGACCTCTTCGGTCAGGGACGGACGCTGAGCAATCAGCACGGGGTGTTGCCTCCAGTGGTTTGGCGTCGGATAAGAGACGCCGCAGACACCACGAAGGGTACGTGCGCTACAGGCGGTGCGGCCTCCGCAGAGGCCGAACCCGCCCGACAGGGAGCCGTTCACCGATCACCGCTGAGGGACTGCAACAGTTCGCCACCACTGCCTTCCTCTTCTTGGGCAAGCTCGATGCCCAGCAGTTCGTCCCGTTGCTCTTGGCCGAGGAGACCGCCGTTTCCGCCGCGTTGCAAGGGGCAGAGCAGGCGCTGTCATCTCACTGTTATGCGCCGCCGCGTGGCGACGGCTGTTCGGTCCAGTGGGCGTAGCTGGGCTGGTCGGGCAGGGCGATGAGGGGCACATCCAGCCCGTCGCGCTGTTCCCCGGGGCGCAGCAGCGGCTCGATCACGCATCGTGTGGGCCAGCCCGGCCACTGTTCGATCCTCAGCAGGCGGCCGACGCTATCCGGATCGAAGTTGTCGGCAGCGAACTGGGTGGCCTCCATGACCAGGTCGCCGGGTCGGGGCTGGTCCATCCGGTCGCGCAACCGCGCCACCGCCGGTGCCGGATCGCCCAGGTGAGTGGCTGCCCACAGGGCCCGGCCAAGGTGGGCGATGTGCTCCACCAGCTCTTCGGGCGTGGGTCTTTTCAGCGGTGCTGTGCTCACGTGCGTCCCCCTGGTCGTGGGCCCGCCGGCGCAGCAGCCGGACGTTGCAAACCGGCTGGTGGGGGAAAGGGCGACGGAGCCGCTCGCAGCTTACCCAAGGCCGAGCCGGCTCCGCATGCAAGGGGCGGACGTGCCTTGGGCCGCGTGTTGCCTAGGACCGGTTGGAGAACCCCTTCGACGGCTTGGCTTTGGCGCTCGGCTTGCCCTGGCCCTCTCCGGTCTTGTCCTCCCTCGGGGGCGATGGGGTGGTTTCGCCGGCTGGGCCGGTTTTCTGGGCCCAGTAGGCCGCCACCTGTTGTTCACCGCCTGCGGCGTGGATGAGGCGTTGCCAGGCCGTGGCCTCGGTTCTTGATGCGCTGGTAGGCGCGGGAGTATGCCTGGACTCTTTCGCGGTGTGGGGGTGCTTGGCGGGCGGGGTCGGTCCTGATGAGCAACCTCTCTGTCGAATGTGACCTGGCGACGGGCGTGCCACTCGTCGAGCAGTGAAGGGAGTCGCTGGGCGAGGAACTCGGTCAGCGCGATCATCTCTTCGAGTGGGGCGCGGCGTTCCGGCGGACCGTCGGCGAGCAAGGCCAGAGCGGCGACCTAGGAGAGGCGGGCGGCGCAGCCGAGCCGGTGGCGCAGCCAGTTCGTCGCGCGGGCATGGGGCGGTCGGGGAGAAGCCGGAGGATTCATGGCGGCCTTCTTCCGGCGCAGGGGCCGTTGCGAGACGGAACGCCGATATGTGCGGGCGGGACACGGGAAGGCGCATGAGGCCGTCGTGCGGGGACCGGGCGTGGGTGGGGAGGGGCGGTGATCATCACGCGCGGTCAGGATGCGTTCAGGTAGCCGATGGCACGGTCGTGCCTCATGACCTACGAACTGTCCGAAACACCCGAAGCCGAACGAAACCCCCGTAGTCGCACCCGCCGCACGCATCGCCTGGGTCTGAACAAGGTCCCCGAAGTCACCGTCTACTTCTGGATCATCAAGGTTTTGTGCACGACGGTCGGCGAGACCGCGGCGGACCTGCTCAACGAGAAGGCCGGGCTCGGCCTCACCGGCGTCTCGGTGCTGATGAGCGCCCTGCTCGCCGTCGTGCTGGTCGTCCAGTTCCGCACCACCGCCTACCGCGCGGGCGTGTACTGGCTCGCCGTGGCCCTGATCAGCGTCGTCGGCACCCTGATCAGCGACAACCTGACCGACAACATGGGCGTACCGCTGGAGACCAGCACCACGGTGTTCGCGATCCTCCTCGCGGTCGTGTTCGTGGTCTGGTACCGGCGGGAGCGGACCCTGTCCATCCACAGCATCGACTCCACCAGTCGCGAGTCGTTCTACTGGCTGGCCGTGCTGTTCACCTTCGCCCTCGGCACGGCGGCGGGAGACCTGGTCTCCGAGCGCATGGACCTCGGTTACTGGCTGGCCGCGGTCCTCTTCGCCCTAGCCATCGCGGCGGTGGCGGTCGCCCACTTCGCCCTCGGGCTGGACGCGGTGTGGAGTTTCTGGATCGCGTACATCCTCACCCGCCCGCTGGGCGCCTCGATAGGCGACTACCTCTCCCAGCCGACCGGCGACGGCGGCCTCGGGTTCGGCACCGTCGTCACGAGCGGGCTCTTCCTGGCGGTCATCCTCGGCCTGGTGGTCTATCTGACGGTGACCCGCAAGGACGTCGCGGACCCGGCGCGCCTGCCGCGGCAGGCGGTCTGAACAGCCCGGGAGGCGTTCAGGAAGCGTTCAGTCAATCGCCGACAAGGTCGTACACCACGGCCGGCCTGCGCGGTCGGCCCGTATGTCGCAGGGCGCCCGTCCCCTTCGCGGAGACGGGCGCCCTGCCACTCCCCCCACGAACTGGAGTGTCCGACCTTGGAGAATCCGGAAGCCCTCAGCGACTTCGGCGTTGCCGGCGGGCAGCGGCGGCCCGCGACCACGGCCAAGTCGGTGATGAAGAAGCTGCCCGAGGTCACCCTCGCCTTCTGGGTCATGAAGATCGCGGCGACGACCCTGGGCGAAACGGCCGGTGACCTCTTCGCCCAGACCCTGAAGCTCGGGTACTTCCTCACCACGATCGCGCTGTTCCTGATCTTCGTGGTGACCTTGGTGGTGCAGCTGCGCTCCCGGCGCTACAACCCGTTCTTCTACTGGACGGTCATCCTGTCGACCAGCATGGCCGGCACCACGATGTCCGACTTCATGAACCGCGACGCCAGCACCAAGTACCTCTCGAACGGAGCCACTTCGCTGGGCTGGGGGCCGCAGGGCCTCGGTCTCGGCTACCCGACCGGCGCGGCGATCCTGGTCTCGATCCTGCTGGCGATCTTCGCCGTGTGGAAGCTGACCGGAGTGACCTTCGTCATCCGTGACATCGTCAGCTTCCGCGGGGAGGCGCTCTTCTGGTCGGCGATCCTCGTCTCCAACACGCTCGGCACCTCGATGGGCGACTTCCTGTCCGACAGCTCGGGCCTCGGTTACGCGGGCGGGGCGGCTCTCGTGATCGGTGTCCTGCTGGTGCTGGTGGCCCTGATGAAGGTGCCCGCGGTGCCGAACGTGGTGCTGTTCTGGATCGCCTTCGTGCTGACCCGTCCGCTCGGCGCCACCGCCGGCGACTTCCTGACCAAGCCGGTCGCCAAGGGCGGACTCGACCTCGGTACGGCGGGTTCGTCGGCCGTTCTGCTGGCCGCACTGCTCGGCCTGATGGGATACGCGCACGCTCGGGAGCGCCGCGACCTCGCCCCGTCCGCGGCCCTGCCTCCGGAGACCGGCGAGCAGGACCAGGTCACCGAGCGGGCCGGCTGAGTACGAAGCGGCGGGGAGAGTGCCGCTACCACCGGCCGTACGCCGCTGTACAGTCCGCGGACCTCGGCGTTCAGGTTGCGTTCAGGTCCGGACGAGTCTTGGGCAACTCGGGCACCAGAAGCGCCAAAACTCTGGCAAAGGGGTCTGGGGCGACCGCCGGGCGCCGTGCCATCGTGCCTGCCATGACGACAGATCACCTCACGCACGACCGGCGTCCGCGCCACGCACGACACGCGGCGAGCAAGGTGCCGGAGGTGACCGTCTACTTCTGGATCATCAAGGTGCTGACGACCGGTATGGGCGAGACGGCCTCCGACTATCTCGCCCATGTGCTCGGCCCGGTTCCCGCTGTCGGTCTCGGCGGGATCGCCCTGGTGGCCGCCCTGGCGGTGCAGTTCGCCGTCCGGCGGTACGTGGCGTGGATCTACTGGACGGCGATCGTCATGGTCAGCGTGTTCGGCACGATGGCCGCCGATGTCCTGCACGTCGGGCTCGGTGTGCCGTACACGCTCTCGACGCCGTTCTTCCTGGTCGCGCTGGCCGCCGTCTTCGTCCTCTGGTACCGCGGCGAGGGCACCCTGTCCATCCACAGCATCCACACCCGGCGCCGCGAGACCTTCTACTGGGCCGCCGTGCTGGCCACGTTCGCGCTGGGTACCGCCGCCGGGGATCTCACCGCCACGATCGGTCTGGGCTACCTGGGCTCCGCCGTCCTGTACGCCGCCGCGATCGCCGTTCCGGCCGTCGCTCACCGCTGGGGGAGTCTGAACGCGGTGGCCGCGTTCTGGGCGGCGTACGTCATCACCCGTCCGCTCGGTGCCTCCGTCGCCGACTGGATGGCCGTCGGTCACGAACGGGGCGGGCTGGCACTGGGCCTGGGGCCGGTCACGCTGTCCTGGACGGTGGCCATCCTCGGCTTCGTGAGCTACCTGGCCGCCTCTCGCAAGGACGTCCAGCACGACGTCATGCCGTGATGCGGAGGCACCGCCGAGCGGGGCCGGCCCGCTGTCACCCGGCGGGCAGTTCGACCACGAACCGTGCCCCCGGCGTGTGCCCGGGATC
This sequence comes from Streptomyces sp. NPDC046862, assembly GCF_040704615.1. Lineage (NCBI taxonomy): Bacteria > Bacillati > Actinomycetota > Actinomycetes > Kitasatosporales > Streptomycetaceae > Streptomyces > Streptomyces sp. NPDC046862. The sequence continues at coordinate 44,755 of NZ_JBEYXP010000029.1, forward strand.
GTACGCCACCTCACCGCCCGCGGAGCGGGCGAGGCGTCGCGCCAGCGGGAGCCCGAGGCCCGCACCCGCGTGTCCGTCGTCGGGATCCGCACGCCGACCAGGCTCGAACAACCGTACTGCGAACGGGGGCGGGACGCCCGGTCCGTCGTCGATGACCTCGACGCGTACGCCGTCGGGTGCGCGGTACGCGCGGATCGCGACGGTGGAGTGGGCGTAGCGGCAGGCGTTGGTGAGGAGCGGGCTGACGATGCGTTCGAGCAGGGCGGGTGGGATCGCGGCCACCAGACGTGGACTGTCGGTGGCGACCGTCACGTGGCCGGGCGCGCCCAGGGCCTCGGTGAGGTGGCGCAAGGTGGGCAGGACCTCGGCGGTGCCGGGCGCGGTGAGCGTGTTGCCCCGGGCGTCCTCGAGGAGGGTGTCGCAGATCGTGCGCATCGACTCGGCGGCGTCCGCGATGACGTGGTGGGAAGCGCGGGTCTGCTCGGCCGTGCGGGGGTGGGTCCCCCACCAGTCGAGTTCGGCGATGATCCGGCTCAGGGGGGTGCGCAGTTCGTGCGACAGCTCCCCCGTGAGCTGCCGCTCGTGGCGCAGCAGGGTGCGGATGCGGTCCAGTATGGCGTCCAACGACGTGCCCAGGCGGGCGAGTTCGGCCGGGTGCCGCTCGCTGCCGAAGCGTTCTTCGGAGGTGACGGCGCTCCACTGGGTCGCCTGGTCGGTCATCGTGCGGACGGGGCGCAACGCGCGGCCGACGGCCAGCCGGGTCAGGGCGTAGGTGCAGGCGAGCATGACGACGTCCAGGGCGAGCGATCCCAGGAGCAGCGTGTCGGCCGAACTCCGGTAGGGCGAGAGGTCGAGAGCCGTGACGACTGTGGCGTGCCGCTCGCCTTCCGATACCGGCTGGGAGCACAGCCGGAGGGGGCCTTCGACGTCGGTGGTGAGGCACCGCTGCCCGCCACGCCGGGCGAGTGCGTCGGCGACGCGAGTCAGGGGGCCGGCGTTCGGCGGCTCTTCCAGGAGCCGTCGGCCGGCGTAGATCCACACGTTGGTGTCGAGGATTTCGTCGTGGGAGGTCTCCAGCACGCGTACCGTCGTGCCGCTGGTGTCGACGGTCGTCGCGACGGCCGCGGCGCGGGTGCGCAGTTCGTCGTCCGCCTGGTGCTGGAGGCGGTGGCCGGCCACGGCGTTGAAGGCGACGGTGAGGACCAGCATCAGCAGCGTGGCCGTGGTGAGGGCCAGAAGCGAGAGCCGGCCACGCAGGGTGCGCGGCGCCAGACGGTGGAGGAGGGCCGCCCGCGGCCGGTGGACGTCCTTCACGACAGCCTGTGCCCGACGCCGCGGGCTGTGCCGATCGTCCGGTCGCTGCCCGCCTCGCGCAGCTTGCGGCGCAGCCGCGTCAGGTACTGGTCGAGGGTGTTGTCGTGGACGTGGGCCCCTTCGGGCCAGGCTGCCCGGACCAGGTCGCGGCGCCGGACGATTCCGCCGGAAGCGGCCATGAGAGCGGCCAGGAGGCGGAATTCGGTCGGCGTCAGGTCGACCGGGGCGCCTCGGACACTGACCAGGTGCTGGACGGCGTCGAGCACCAGGTCTCCTGCGGTCGCGGCAGGCGGCGGCGCGGCCCGTTTAAGGGCTGCCCGCAGGCGGGCCGCGAGTTCGGCGAGATGGAAGGGCTTGGGCAGGTAGTCGTCGCCGCCGGCCGAGAACCCGGACAGCCGGTCGGTCAGCCGGTGATGGGCGGTCAGGAAGATGACGGGAGAGAGGAACCCGTTGGCGCGCATCGCCTGGCACACGTCCCGCCCGTCGGCGTCGGGCAGCCCGATGTCGAGTACGGCGGCGGAGATGCCGGCGGTGGCCAGTCGCAGGGCTGTTGCGCCGTCCCGTGCGGGCACGGTGTCGAAGTCCTCGTCGCGCAGTCCGCGAATCAGCACGTCACGCAGGGCGTGATCGTCCTCGACGACCAGGATCGTCTGCCGCATGGCCCTCCCTCTGCTCTCGTGCCGTGCCCGTCTGTTCTCGTGACGTGTCCGAGTCCGGGTTCGTGTCCATGCCCATCCCCATGCCCATGCCCGTGCCCGGGTTCGTGCCCATGCCCGGGTTCGTGTTCGTGTCCGTCGCACCGGGGGTCCATCGATCAGGCAGCCAGTGGGCCACGGCGCACAGGCACACTCCCAGCCAGCCGAGGGCCAACAGCCAGCCGCCGACGACATCGGTGAACCAGTGCACCCCGAGGTGGACGCGGGTCAGCCCGACCAGCACGCCCCAGCCGCCGATGGCCAGGACGAGCGGAGTCCGGCCCCGCGGACCGCGCACGCAGACCGCTATCGCGAGGAGTCCCGCGGTGAGGGCCGCCGTGGTGGCGTGACCGGACGGGAACGCCCAGCCGGAGGCATGCGTGTCCCAGGCCGCCCGGGGCGGTCGCGGCCGGGCGACCATCGTCATGACCGCGTACCGCAGTGCCTGGCCCGTCCCGAGGCAGGCCAGGCAGAGCGTGACGGTCAGCGCGCGCTGCCGGAGGGTGCGTCCCGCGATGATTCCGGCCAGCGCGGCCAGCGCGAACGCGATCACGCCGGTTCCGGTGGCGGTCAGCCCGCGGGTGAACGCCACGGCCACGTCCGGCCGGTGGCCGACGGACCACGTCAGAAGGTCGTGGTCGGTGAACAGCGGTGCGCCGTCACGGCCCACCACGACCACCGTCAGCAGACCGAACGCCGTCCACGCACCGAGGCCGCAGCTTCCGGCCAGTTCGACGACGTCACCGCGCTTCATGACGCCACCGCCGACAATGGAAGCAGGCGGGTGGACCCGAGCCGGAGGGCCATGCCCTCCGCACGCCTGCGCGGTGCCGGTATGGCGAGCAGCGCGGTCAGGACACCGACCACGGCTCTTGCCGCCACGTCACGGGGGTAGCGCGCGACGCCCCGGAGCCGCGAGGCAGCCATCGCGCCGGTGGCCACGACGGCGACCGCGCCGAGCCGGCGGGAAACGAACCGGGAGACGCACAGCAGGGCGAGCGCCGTCGCCGAGGGGGTGGCGTCCAGCCGCCGGGCGCGCCACCAGCCGATGGTCATGAGTACCGCGCACAGGGCGAGCCCGTGCGCCGACCGGGTCGACAGCGTGACGGCCGGCCAGGCAGGAGCGGGCGCGGGGAGGTTCACCACGTCGATGTACGCCGAGAAGTCGACCGACGAGCCGTCGAGGGCGGGAATCATCAGGGTGTCTCCTTCGTCTTGACAGCCCGGCGCGAGCGGTACACCTCGGAGGCGAGCGGAATCAGCGACAGGGCCACGATCACCGCGACCGTCGGCAGCAGGTACCGGTCCACGTTCGGTGCCGAGGAGCCCAGCGCGTAACCCGCCATGGTCAGCCCCAGGGTCCACACCAGCCCGCCGGCCACCTGCCAGACGGTGAACGTCCGCACCGGCACCCGCAGGGTGCCCGCCATCGGGTTCAGGACCGTGCGCACCACCGGGACGAAGCGGGCCAGCACGATCGCCTTCGCGTACCCGTAGCGCTCAAGAAGCTCCTCAGCACGTCCCGCCCCCTCGTGCAGGCGGGCCGAGCGGCTTCGAGCGAGCAGAGCGCCGCCGGCTCTGCGGCCCAAGAGGTATCCGCACTGCGAGCCCGCCAGCGCCCCCACTGCCGCGGCGACCAGGAGTGGGGCGAGCGAGAGCTTCAGGCCGCGGTCAGCGGTGCCGGTGCACAGAAGACCGGCTGTGAAAAGCAGCGAATCACCCGGGAGGAAGAAGCCGATCAACAGCCCGGTCTCGGCGAACAGCACCACACCCACACCCAGCACGCCGAAGGCGGACAGCACCGACCGGGCATCCAGCACGTTGACGGCGAGCTGCGACGATAGGTGCATGGCTGTGGTCATCGTCGAGGGCCCCTTCGTCGTTCTTCCTGGCCGTCGGACGCGCCGAGAACGGCGGCCCCGACGACTGACTACAATCCTGTAGACGGTCTACTTCACTGTAGACGATGGCGGAATGAGGAGCGTTCCCATGACCGACGCGAGGGACGAGAGGCGGCCGGCCGGCGAGCTCGAAGCCGCCGTCATGGCCGCGCTGTGGGCCGCGGACACCCCGCTCACGCCCGGACGGGTGCAGACCGAACTCGGCTCCGGCCTTGCCCGAACGACGGTGACGACCATACTGACCCGTCTGCACGAGAAGGGCGTCGTCGACCGTGAGCGGCAAGGGCGCGGCTACACCTACTTCCCCGTCCAGGACGCGCCGGGACTGACCGCCCGGCGCATGCACACCGAACTCGACCGGGACGCCGACCGGGAGACGGTCCTGGCCCGCTTCGTCGCCCAGCTCAGCCCCGGCGACGAGCAGCACCTGCGCCGGCTCCTGGACGGTGACGGGCGATGATCGCTCTGCTGCTCGTGCCGGTGATCCTGCCCTTCCTCGCGCCGACACTGGCCCGCCGCATCCTCGGCCGCCTGGCCCCCGCCACCGCGCTGTGGGTCCTCACCGCCTCGGTCCTCGCGCTGGCGGGAGTCTGCGTCGCCGCCCTCGGGGCCCTGGTCCTGACCGGTCTGCTCAAGCTTCCCGCCTTCGCCTCCCTCGGCGAACTCGTCCACCCCCTGCGGACCCCGTCGGACCGCCTCGTCCTCCCCGCGGCGGCGGCAGCCACCGGAGTGCTCACCCTCGGCGCCTGGACGCTCGTACGCTCGGCCTTGCGGCAGATCCGTGCCTTCCGTACCGCCCGCACACAGGCCGACCGCCGTCCCGCCGCCGGTGACCTGTGCGTCGTCGACTCGCCTTACGCGGACGCGTACGCCCTGCCGGGGCGGCCCCACCGCATCGTCGTGACCACCGCCATGCTGCGCAGCCTGGGACCCTCCGAACGAGAGGCACTGTTCGCCCACGAACGCGCCCACAACCAGGCCGGCCACCACTACTTCCTGGCCGCGGCCGAACTCGCCGCCCACTGCCACCCCGCCCTGCGCACCACACGCGACACCATCCGGCTTGCCGCCGAGCGAGCCGCCGACGAGAGCGCCGCCGAGGTCACAGGCGACCGACGTCTGATCGCCACGGCCATCGCCCGCGCCGCCCTCGCCGGCCACGCCTCCCCGTCAACCCGACCGGACTTCGCGCCCGCGGCTACGACCGGGCCGGTTCCGCAACGCGTCGCGGCCCTCCTCGCTCCCGCAGGGGGCCGCCCGCGCACCGCATGGTGGACTGCCTGCCTCCTCGTAGCCTCTACGGTCCTGTCCGTCGCCGCCGGAACGACCGGCGTGGTCGACTTCCATCACGAGGTCGAGATCGCCCAGGGCGAGCAGGGCCCATGACCTGGTCGGCCCTGGTGGCCGGCCGCACAGCGCCATGACCGGTGGCCCGGATGCCCTTTGTTGATCAACAGAAGGATCCGGGAAACCGAGCGATGAAGTGGGCAGCGGACGCCGAACGGTTGGCGTGTGAAGTCGTACGTCAGGCCCGGTTGAGCCGGGCAGCGATTCCGTGACCGATCAGCAAATACATAACAGCGGGGAGGCCATAATTGAGGGCAACACGTAGCCCCTCTGTGTCCATGGTGAAAATGTCCTGCGCCCAGCCCGAGAGCCAGTCAGCCGTTCCGCGCACGAATTCGACGAATACGTTCGCTTGGTTGGCGTCGAGCAGGTAGAGCACGATCCACAGTCCCAGGAAGCCGGCCGCCACGTCGGCGATCGTGCACACCGCGAGGGCTGCCCGCCTGGCAGCGTCTTGGTTGCGTGCGGAGCGGTCGGGCCCTGAGGGCTGGGCGTAGCCCTGGTGGGGGGACTGGTTGTAGCCCTGGTGTCCGGAAGACGGGTCGGTGTTGTGCACGGGAAATCCGATCTGAATGCTTCTGTCGGCCAGGTCACACCAGGCGCTGGGATTCAGCCGCGGGCGTGACTTATTTCTGCCTACTGCTGCGTCCGGCAGGTGCCACCGTGTTACTCCCTTCATCCGTGTCGGCCTCAATATGGCCGCCTATTCGGTCACATACCGAAATGAGCGATCGGGGAGGCACATAGGCCGATGACCCGCAGTTCGGAAGCAGCTGCGGCGGACAGGGCAGGGAAAGGCAAGCGGGTACGGTGGCCACAACGGTGATCGAGGCGGGTGGGTGTCGTGGACTGGCAGGAGTACGCCGAGCAGATGGCCTTGCTGGCACGGGACCTGCTGGCCCAGGACTCGGTCCAGGCGACGCTGGACGAGATCGCGGCCGCGGCGGTGAAGCTGGTGGACGGCTGTGACGCGGCCGGGATCCTGGCGGTGCGCAAGGGCCGCGCGGTCACCCTCGCCGCCTGCGGGGACATCGTCCATCAAGCCGACCGCCTGCAGGGCGAACTGGGCGAGGGCCCCTGCTTCGATCTTGCCCGCCGGAAGGACGGCGAGCGCATCTACCGGATCGCGGACATGGCCCTCCCCCAGCCCACCTGGCAGCGGTACGCCGCCCAGGCCCGCGAGATCGGCGTGGGCAGTATGACCGGCGTCCTGCTCTACACCGACAAAGACGACTTCGGCGCGCTGAACCTGTACGCACGCCGTCCCGGAGCCTTCGACAAGGACATCGAGACCGCCGGCTGGCTGCTCGCCTCCCATGCCGCCGTCGCCCTGGCCGACGCCCGCACCATCGACCAGCTCGAACACGCCCTGCAGACCCGGCACGCCATCGGCGAGGCCATGGGCATCCTCATGGAACGCCACCGGCTGAGCGAGGACGACGCCTTCAACGTGCTGCGCCGCATCTCCCAGCACCACAACATCAAGCTGCGCGACGTCGCCCAGCGAGTCCGGGACAAGCCCACCGACCTGGCTTGATCACAAGCTCGCGCGCCGCTCCGACGTGATACCTCAGGGTGCTTCCGGGCGTTGACGGGTAAGGGGACGGGGCAGGCAGGCGACGGGGGACCACCTGCCCGCCCCCGCAGGCAACGACCCGCTCACGGGGGGGAAGCGGGCCTTGCGAGGCGTAGTCACCGCTCACCCGTTACTGCGCACCGGGCGCCGCAAGTGTCACACCCGCACAACCACCACGCCCACCCGGTCGCCACGACAACTACCTACGCCGACCCGGCGGAAGCCCGTCAGGCGCATGGAGCACCCACTGATCGCGACGGTCTCCAGCGCCTTGCTCAGCCCGGCCGCCGTCGGGTGAGCCGCCTCGCCCGCCTCCACCATCCCTACGCACTGCTCCACACAACCAGTGTGCGGGCTGCGCGGCTGCGGCTGTGCGCAGCGTGGTACCCCCGGATGGCGGGCGTGGGAGCTCACCGGCGGTGTGTGCAGTTGCAGCCCGGGTGCACGCATGGCCAAGGCCGCCGAAGAGCGGGGCATACAACGAAAGAGTGCTCATGGTCATCCCGCTCCGGAAGCCGGCGGCAGATCAGCAGGGCCAGGGCGAGCACGCCACGCTGTGTTACAGCACGGTCTGGGCCGATGACACGGCCCGCGCTGTGGACGCGCGTCGGGCGCTGCACGCCTTCCTCGCCCACGCCCGCCGCACCGCCCGCACCCCCGTGCCCACACCTGTCCACATGGATGCCGAACTCGTCGTCAGCGAACTGGTCACGAACGCCCTCCGGCACGCTCCCGGCCCCTGCGGGCTGACCCTGCGGCTCTCCAGCGTCGCTCTGACGATCACCGTGTGGGACACCTCTCCCGAGAAACCAGTGGTCAGGAGGAGCGACCGGCACCGTGTCGGCGGCCACGGACTGCACCTCGTACGCGTGGTCAGCGACAGAGTCGTCGTCGCACCCCACGGCACGGGAAAGCAGATCAGCGCCCACCTGCGCCTGATACCGCACCCCGGCGCCACCCCGCGGAACACAACGGTCCTGCCCGCTCCGGCCGCGCCCAAGCGGACACCATGAGCCCGCGCTCCTGCTTGGTCGTCCGAGGCCGGACTGCGAGCCCCACGGCCCGACCCGCCTGTGGCGCAGGTCCGCATGCCGGTTCTGCTGCGCATCGTCTCGCGTGTGTGACGTCTGCGGCGCCCGGTGCGCTGTAACCGGTGGACCGTCCAACAGGCTGCTGTCGTGGTCACTCGTTCCCCCCGATTGGGCGACCATGCGCGCTGAGGGCGGGCAGTGCGCCCCGGTCGTCTGCCCGCCCCGTGGGACACCGGCGCTCCGCATCTCTCGGCTGATTCGCTAGGCTCATCGCTCAAAGCACCGCAACTCATCCCTCAGTAAGGGAAATTGGGCACCATGGTGCGTGCTGCTGTCCGGGGAAGAAGGTGAGGGTGCGAGTGCTTCTGGCGGATCGGTACCACTTGGACCAGCCGCTGGCTCGCGGCTCGATGGGCGAGGTGTGGCGGGCCACGGACCAGGCCCTCGATCGCGCGGTGGCGGTGAAACTCCTGCGCGCGTACGACGAGACGGACGCCGAGCGGTTCCGTCTGGAGGCGCAGACCGCGGGCTGCCTCAACCACCCGCACGTGGTGAGTGTGTACGACTTCAGCTCCGATCACGGCCGGCCCTACCTGGTCATGGAACTCATCGACGGCTGGACCCTTCGCCAGGAACACACCGAGCGGGCTCCGCTGCCTCCGCACGAGGCGGCGGGTATCGCCGCGCAGATGGCGGCGGGCCTGTCCGCCGCGCACGACCAGGGCGTCATCCACCGGGACATCAAACCCGCCAACGTGATGCTCACCGCCGACGGCACCGCGAAGATCACCGACTTCGGCATCGCCCGGTTCGCAGACGACCACTCCAGCACCCTCACAGCCACCGGCAAGATCGTCGGAACCGCCGACTACCTCGCCCCCGAACGCGCCCTGGGGCGGCCCGCGCAACCCGCCTCCGACGTCTACTCGCTGGGTTGTGTGCTGTACGAACTGCTCACCGGCAGACCGCCGTTCCAGGCTGCGACCATGCATGCCGTCGTGCAGCAACACGTCGATGCCACCCCGGTGCCCCCGACCCGGCTGCGCCCCGACATACCCGGTCCGCTGGCCGAGTTCCTCCTGCATCTGCTGGCCAAGGACCCCGCGCACCGGCCCACCGCCAGGCAGGCAGCCGCCTCGCTCGCCGGGCTGCGGCACGAAGAGCACCCGCGCCGCACCACCCCACCGCCCGAACCACCCGCCGCCACGGCTGCGCCCCGCACCGCACGCACCCAAGCAGCGCACGCACGGCCCCGCGGTCGCCGCAGAGGCGTATCGAAAGCCCTCCTGGGAGGCACAGCAGTATTGCTGTGCGCGGCAGCGACCGCTCTCGGCTCCTCGTCCAACTCCGGTGACGACGCCCCGTCCTCTCCCGTTCCGACAGGCCCCTCACTGACCGATGCGGTACCCCTGTCCGGCGCACCGTCGGCGACGCCGTCACCCTCCACTGCATCTCAACCACGTGAGGACCGCGACGTCAGCGGGGAGAAGTCGATTGATGAGCAGCGAAGGAAAAGGAAGGGGAAGGGCCAACACGGAAGAGACTGAGAGTCGGGGAAGCGGACACCGATGGACCAGGCGGCAGTCCGCCCTGACGCGGGATGCAACTGCCATACAGAAGCGCCGCCTTGCCCGAGTTCGCCAGTCGGGCGATTCGCCCACGCCATCCCACTCGCTCTCCTGCGCGGCCCGTGGTCGCAGTCTGTGCCTGTTATGTGGAGTGACCCTCCAGTAGTTGGGAGGCCCAGGCGACGTGTCGTACGCTCCCGGGGCACTGCATTTCAGCCATCGGGGGGACGGACGTTGGGTCGACGAGGACACGCCCAGCGCGTCTCAGCCGAGGACGCTGCGCTGACCACGGCCGTCGCGCGCGCCCAGGACGGTGACGAGGCCGCCTACACTCAGGTGTACCGGCTCATCCAGCCGGGTCTGCTCGGCTATATACGCGGGATCGTGGGTGACGGAGCCGATGACCTCGCCGCCGCCGTCTGGCGGGAAATCGCCCGCGAGCTGCCAGGCTTCCGCGGCGACGGGCCCGGATTACGCGGCTGGACGGCAAGCATCGCCCGGCGCCACGTGCTCGGTCATCTCCGGCATCACGGCACCTCGCCCCGTTCGCCGGGAAACTCCTCGGCACCAACGGCCGGGTGCCACGGCGCCCATGCTCCGCCCGCAGCGACGCTGTCGGCCGGGACGGCCCAGGCCCTCCTCGCCCGGCTGCCCCTCAGCCAGGCCGAGGCCGTCCTCCTCCACCACGCCGTATGCCTGGACGAGCCCGCCGTTGCCCGGGTGATGCGCAGGCCCCGCCCCGTCATACGGGTACTGACCCGCCGCGGCGTGAACAACCTGGCCCGCATGCTCAACCCCAACGATGTGACGCATGATGTCGCGCGGACGCTGAGAGAAACGGGATGAGCACCGATCGGAACGGAGAGCAACCGTTGAGCGGCCCAGCCCGCAGGCGCGACGTCGCCCCGCGTCCCGGTGCACATGACCAGACCAGGGACGGGACCGGCGTCGACGGCGCGTCCGTCCTGGAATGGACGGCCGAACAGGTCGGTGCGGCACTGCGGCAGCAGCCCGTGGACGACACCGCGGAGCAAGCCGCCGTCACCGCGTTCCGCGACGCGCTCACGGCGGGCGAACGGGCCCTGCGTACCCGGCGCCGGGACGACTGGCGCCCAAAGACCCCAAGGCAACGCTGGGTGCGCGCCGGCGCGGTCGCCATCGTGACGAGCGCCCTGCTGGGCGGCATCGCCTTCGCCTCCATCCGCGTAGCAGACACCCAGCAGCACGACACTCCCGATCCCATCCCCAGCGCCAGCACTCACCAGCCACCGGCGTACCCGGGCCAACAGCGTTCCTCTACAGCCGGGCCCACCACACCGACCACGCCCGCCAATCACCCGGACACGGCCAGGAACGTCCAGGCGCACTGCCGCGCCTACGAGCGCGTCAAGAACCGAGGCCACGCCCTGGGCGCCGCGGCCTGGCAACGCCTCATCCACGCCGCAGGCGGTGAACAGCAGGTGGCGGCCTACTGCGCTCAGATGATCGGCCCAGCAGACAAGATCAACGCGTCGCCGCCGAAGGCGAACAAGACCGGCAAAGGCCAGGGCAAGCCGAGCACCAAGAGCAAGCCGTCGAAGGGGCCTTCCAACCGATCCCGGTGAGCAAGGCGGAAGTTGCGGCGCAGCATCGGATAGTGCCACACCTCCGGCTCCGCAGAGCCCACGTTTGTCGCATGCGCACGGAGGTGCGGGAGCATCAATGTGGCGGCAGGTACACGTGGTATCCGGCGTGCTCTCGTAGGCCGCGCAGAGGGTAGGGCGTCCAGGTGCGGGCGTAGTGGGGTGGGTGGTGGTGGGGGCGGACGAGGACGGCGACTTGTTCGCGCTGGGCGATGCTGAGGATCTGGCCGCGGGTGGTGTCGGCGTTGTGGCCGTGAGTCTGGGCGGAGGTGCAGTGGGCGTGGTAGGCGACGGGGGTGGCCAGGCGCCCGGTGATCAGGCAGGGCTGTCGTACGCCGAGGGCCTGGAGGTCGGTGGCGATACGGGCGTAGTCGGCGTTTGTGGCGGCGGCGATGTGGACGGCGCGGGTGAGTACGAGGTGCTGGCCGAGAAGCTGGACCACCACGAGTGCGGCGACGAGCGTGGTGGTGGCGGGCCGCCATGCAGGGCGTGCGGCGGTGACGAGATGGGTGAGGAAGTCCGCGATGGGGAGGGACAGGAGGGCGTAGGCGGGGAGGAGGAAGCGGGGTGCCGCGTAGTCGATGAGGAACAGGTAGGGCACCGAGACGCAGATCGCGCACAGTGCTGGAAACAGCGCGGTGGTGAGTCGGCGGGCACGGGTCGCGGCAGCCAGCCCTGCCGCGGTGAGTACGGGCAGGAGGAACCACCAGATGGCGTCGGCGTGGTGCCGCCACGGGACGTCGCAGGGGCGGCACAGCTCGTCGCTGCCGTCCAGGGTGCGGAGTTGGTCGTCGACGGCGAGGTGCCAGCCTATGCCGCCTTCGATGGCGTTGGACCGGTGCAGCCGTGCCGCGATGCCTCCGTAGCTGGTGTACGCCTCGACCACCCACTGCGCGCCGCCCAGAGCCAGTCCTGCGGCCATGACGGCGAACAGGGCGGAGCGCCGCCACCGGCGGACCCATACGGTGGCCGCAGCCAGGGGGAGAGCGAGCCACGCCGCGTCCGCGGGACGGAACAGGGTGACGACGGCGAGGGCGAGCCCGAGCCCCGCGAGGGCCCTGCGATCCGCCCGGTCGGTCGCCGCCCGCAGGAAGCAGCCCACGGCCGCCAGTGCGCCGAAGGCAACCCAGAGGTTGGGCATGGCCTGGGGCCCGTAGAGCTGGGTGGTCCACAGACCGGCGAACAGCACACCGGCCAGGGCCGGCACCGGGGTCGGGAGCAGCTTGCGCCAGACCGCCAGGGCAAGGAAAAGTCCGACGCCCGACAGGACCGCCAGGTAGACCCTCAGTGCGTGGGTGGAGGAGGTCAGCGCGGCCAGGGGCGCGACGAGTACCGGTACCCCGCGGGCGCGGGGCGCGCTGAAGAAGGCGGCCGGTATGTGGGGGGTGACCTGGCTGACGTACACGGTCTCGTCCCAGCCAAGGTCCACGCGGAGTGCGACGAACAGCAGTTGGGCGACGGTGAACGCGGCGGCGACGGCTGCGAGGCAGGCGAGCCCGCCCTTCCCCACTCGTGGTCGCCGGGCCTGCGGCTGCGGTGGGCGGATTCGCCAGGCCGTGTCCACGACAGCTACCTCGGCGGGGTGTGGCCGTTGGTGGTCAGGACGTAGTCGCCGACGAGGTCGCCGACCAGCGCGCCGGCGAGGATGTCGCTGGGCATGTGGCCGGCCATGTAGACGCGGGAGTAGGCGATCTGGGCCGCCATCCACCGGTACTCCTCGGCGCGGTGCGGGGCGAGCGCGCTGAGGTAGGTGGCGGCGGCGCCCGACTTGGCGGCGTGCCGGGAGGGATAGGAGAAGGGCCCCTGCTGGCCGGGCTTGACGTGCTTCTCGGGCCGCAGGGAGGGATCGAGAACGTACGGTGCGGGTTGCTTGTAGCGGGCCGCGAGCTGCTCCGTGATCTTCTTGGAGAGCTTCAGCGCGGTCTTCAGCTCGGCCTTCTCCGCCGTGCCCTCGTTGCGGGGGATGAGTTCGCGCTGGTCGTGCAGGTACAGCTTCCAGATGTCCTTCTTGCCGTGGAGCTCCAGCCAGGTCGCGGCGCGCTTGCCCTCGGCGGTACGGGTCTTGGCCAGTTCCTGCACCTGGTGGAGTTCGGCAGTGCGCCGGGTCTTGCTCGGGGGTGCCGGGACGGTCTTCTCCACCCACGCGGTGAACGCGCGATCGTCGCGAGTGCTCCCGTGGTCCTTCTTCCACTGCGCGAAGAGGCCGTCGGCGGTCTTCTGCTGGGCGCCGAGCTGCTTGGATACGTCGGCGACGGCGGCGTCGGTGAACAGCTGCGGCGGCGGGTTCTGCTTGATGCGCTGCGTCGCGCCGGGCTTCTTCTTCGCCGAGGCTGACGAGGCAGTCGGGGCGGCGGATGAGGTGTGCACCAGGCCGAAGACCGCGGCACCGGCGGCGGCGATACCGATGACCGAGTACTGCCACTTCGGACGGGGCTTGTTCAGGCGAGGCTTGTTCAGACGGGGCCTGCTCATGTGGCGGTGTTCCTTACGCTCGTGTGGGGCGGGAGGGGCGCCTGGGGCCGGGCGGCGATCCGGAAGCGGGTGCGGGCGAGGCGGCGGACGTCGTTGTCGGGCAAGCCGGGGACGAGCAGTGACAGCCCGACGACGTACTTGCTGAGGGAGACGGGGCGGGCGCCCAGGCGCAGCAGGTGGCGGTCGGCTCCGGACGGGCGGGGGCCGCCCTTGGTCTCGATCAGCACGTAGCAGGGGTCGAGAGCCGCGGTACGGCCTTCCCGGTGCGTGGCGAGCAGCCCGTCGAGGGTGACCCGGGTGCCGGCGTCGAGGTCGGCGAGGGCGGCACGGACGTAGGTGATCTCTCCGGCCGGGATCAGTTCCGTGGCGCTGACGGCGATCCCGTTGTCGCGGAGCACGCCGTCGACGTACGCGGCGGCGTGGCCGTCGAGCCGACCGTAGAGGTCGGCGTCGACGCTGAGCGCGTGCTTGACGGTGGCGCCGCGGCCGTCCTTGGTCTTCACCTCGACCCGGCACAGCCGGTCCTCGGCATAGAGCCGGGTGCGGACCTTCCACCGGCGGCGGCGCCCCTGGGCGTGCGCGCGCCAGGCGGACAGGCGGGCGGTGTCGAAGTAGGTGCTGCGGTACTCGGTGGTGCGGCGCCGGCGGATCTCCAGCACGTGGTGGGTCTGCGCCAGGGAGGCGACCAGCCGGGCCGCCACCTCGGCCGTTACCAGGTACTTGCGGTCCACCCGGTGCTGCAGTGACGCCGCGGCATCCACCTCGGCCAGCGAGGCTGCCCGCAGTCCGGCAAGGCCCAGCTGACCGGCGAATCCGGCCCACCTGAGCATGTCCATGGTCGTGTCTCCGGCCGCGGATGCGCCGGCGGTGGTGGTCAGCACGCCCGTCGCGGCCCTCACACCGGCGTCCCGTCGGACATGGGCGAGAGATCGTCCGCGCCGTCCCGCTGCCGGGGAATGCCCGCGGTGTGCTCCTGTACCGCATCGTCGACGGCGTACCGGGCGCAGACGCGGGTGGTCTCGCGCACGTAGTCGATCTCCTCGACCTCCACGGACAGCGGCTGCGCCCCGACCCGGGCCGCCACGTCGGCCCGCACGTCCTCGGCGCTGCCGTACACACGGTCGAGGGTGATCTTCATGGTGCGGCTGGGCTGGTGGGAGCGCGGATCGTCGACAACCAGGACGGTGGCCAGGAGGAGTATGTCGAGGAAGACGATCACCCACGTCTCACGCTGCGGCAGCCCGTTGACCAGGGCGATGACGAGCGCGATGAAGGTGTAGGCGACGTCCCTGACGGTGAAGGCGGCACTGCGCAGCCGGACCAGTGAGAGGATGCCGAAGAGGCCGAATCCGACGCCGGCCGGGAACTTCCCGGCGCTGATCGCGGTCATCGCGGCGAACAGTCCGACGTTCAGCGCGGTGAGCGTGAGCGGCATCTCGGGCATGTGACGGCGTCGCCGGTACAGCCAGCCGACCAGCACCAGCACGGCGAGCACATCCAGGCCGACGCGGGCCGCCAGATCCCCGGCAGTCAGGTGCTCGGCCAGGCCCTTGCCCGCGAGCATGATCGCGGCATGGTTCATGGTTGTCGATCTCCGTTCCCGATGGGGCGGGCGAGCCGCGTCAGCGCGAGCCGCCTACCACCTTCATGGCGACGGACGCTAGGACAAGCGCATGAACGGAGCATGAAGGCTTGAGAAGACTGCCGAGAGCCGTCTCCTGTGGGGGCTCCGCCGAACCCGTCGGCTGTGCAGCTCCGCCGAGCCCGCTGTCGGCCGGATCGGCGGGGTTACTCTTGCCGCCGTGCACTACCTGGTCATTGAGGACGAGATACGCCTGGCCGAACTGATCGCCCGCTATCTGCGCGAGTCAGGACATACCGCCGGAGTCCGTCACGACGGCCCCGGCGCGCTGGAGGCCGCCCGTGACCCGCGCGTCGACGCCGTCGTGCTGGACGTGATGATCCCCGGCATGAACGGCGTGGAGGTCTGCCGCACCCTGCGCCGGGAGGGCAACGACGTACCCATCGTGCTGCTCACCGCCCGCGGCGCGATCAGCGAGCGCGTCGCCGGACTGGATGCCGGAGCGGACGACTACCTCGTCAAGCCCTTCGCGATGGAGGAACTGCACGCCCGCCTGCGAGCCATCTCCCGCCGCAGGCCCGGCGTCGGCGGTCGCCTGGAGGTCGGCGACCTCGTCCTCGACCCCGAGCAGCAGCGTGCCTGGCGCGCCGGAGCCGAACTGGGACTGTCACGGCGCGAATTCGCCGTGCTGGAGGTGCTGATGGACAACGCCGGGCGGGTCGTCAGCCGGGCGCGGCTGCTGGACGAGGTGTGGGACGGCGAGGTCGACCCCCGCAGCAACGCGATAGACGTGCACATCTCCAAGCTGCGCGCGAAGATCGACAAAGCCTTCGGGCGGAGCAGTATCACCACCCTGCGCGGCACGGGCTATCGCCTGGAGACCCGGCAGTGACCTCCGCCGCCGTCCCCGCTGGACCTAGCCGTCGTGTCGGCGGGCCCCGTCTGCTGGGCCGCCTGCCCATCGTGCGGCGCCTGGTCATCGCCGTCGCCGCCGCCATGTCCCTGGTCCTCGCCGGGGCGGCCGCCCTGGTGTTCTGGCGCGTCGAGACCGCCCTCGACCAGCAGCTCGACGCGGACCTGGCCACATACCGTCACGCCCTGGTGACCGATCTGCGCGCCGGCCGGTCGCTGAGTGGTCCCGACGGCAGCGCCTATCAGATCCTGGACCCGCGCGGGCGCATCGTCGAGGCCAGTCCTCTCGTGCGGACCGAACGACTGCTCACCCCGGCCGAGATCAGGGCCACCGCCGACGGAGCCACCGTCCACCGGGACATCGGCGGGCTGCTGCCGCTGGACCCGCACACCCTGCGGCTGACGGCGGAACGGGTCCGCCTGCCCCGCCACCGCACCGTCATCGCCGTCGCGGCCCTGCGCCGCGGCCACCGGGACGAGGCCCTGCGCGAGTTGCTCGCCCAGCTCGCCATCGCCGCCGGCCTCACCCTGCTCGCCGCCTGCTATGTCGGATACCGCACCGTCCGCGCGGCACTCGATCCCGTGGAGCGATACCGCAACCGTGCCGCGGCCCTCGCCGACGGCGCACCCCGCGTACGTCTCCCGGTCCCCGAAGACCGCGACGACGAGATCACCCGGCTCGGCCACACCCTCAACCAGATGCTCGACCGCCTCGAAGCATCCGCCGAACGCGAGCGCCGCTTCGTCGCCGACGCCAGCCACGAACTGCGCACACCCCTGTCGCTCCTGCGCGCCGAACTCGACGTCGCCCTCCACCGCCCACGCACCGCCGACGAACTCACCGAGACCATCCGCTCCGTCGACGCCGAAGTCCAGCGACTCATCGACCTGTCCAACGCCCTGCTGGACCTGGAAGAACTCGGCGGCACCAAACACCTCACCCGCGCTCCCGTGGACCTGGCCGAACTGGTCGACACCGCCGTCTCCGTACATCTGCGCGCGGCGGAACGCGCCGACCGCTCCCTCACCGTCGACGTGACGCCCGCCACCGTGGACGTGGACACGCGGTGGCTCCGCCCCGCGCTCGGCAACCTGATCAGCAACGCCCTGCGCCACGGCCAGGGGGCCGTCCACGTCGCGGCCGCCGCCCACGAGGGCAGGCTCCGGCTGACCGTCACCGACGAAGGGCCCGGCTTCCCGCCCGAGTTCCTGCCCCGCGCGTTCGACCGCTTCACCCGCGCCGAAGCCAGCCGCACCAGCCAAGGCTCCGGCCTCGGACTGTCCTTCGCCGCGGCGGTCGCCGCCGCCCACGGCGGCACGGCAC
Organism: Streptomyces sp. NPDC046862; assembly: GCF_040704615.1. NCBI lineage: Bacteria > Bacillati > Actinomycetota > Actinomycetes > Kitasatosporales > Streptomycetaceae > Streptomyces > Streptomyces sp. NPDC046862. The sequence goes on from NZ_JBEYXP010000029.1 coordinate 62,099, forward strand.
ACGCCGACAACACGCCCACCGGCCCAGCCGTGACCTTGGATCTGCCCTGCTGACCGCCGTCCGTCAGTGCGGGCTCCCGCCCTTTGGGCCATGAGTGTTCCCCGAGGCCGTGTCCGCAGCGAGTTCCACTTCCAGCAAGGAGGCGCTGTGCCGCTCGGCCTCGTAGGCCGCCCGGCCGCCGCGCAGTCCGAACAGCCGCTTGGACAGCGCGATGTACACCACCACCAGGACGTTGAACACGAAGGTGGCGATCCTGAGTCCGCTGATCTTCTCGGTCAGCTCGTAGATCTCCAGTGGCAGGAAGGCGGCCGTGGCCACCACCGCCAGGTACTCGGCCCACCGTTTGAGCATCCACAGGCCCACCCCCTCGACGAGCTCGATGAGCGCGTAGGTCAGCAGCGCGGCCGCCACGACCAGGAGCGTGGAGTGCCGGTACTGGAAGACCCTGCGGATGCTGTCGACCACCGGGGAGTGATCGAGGTCGTAGTGGAAGTGCCGCGCGACCGGCCGGAACACCGTGAGATTCTCGTTGAACAGCCGGTGCTCGGCCGCCCTGCTGTTGCTGAACCGCCACACCGCGTAGGCGGCCAGCAGGACGAACAGGCCGCGTACGCCTCGCTCCACAGCGATCACACGCATGATGACGACATCACGCAGAGCCCTGCCCCGAAGCACCAGCGGCGCCTCGGCCGCCGGGCCCGAGCCATGCGCGGGGCCGATGGCGAAGTCACCGCAGCGCAGACAGCGCCAGGCATCACCGACCGCGGTGGTCGCGTGCAGTCGCTCCCGCAGTGCTGCCTCGGCGGGTGCGTAGGTGACGTGCCCACGGCGCGCGCAGGTGCGCCGATCCCAGTCGATCTTCATGCTCAGCGGCTCCGTTTCCTCCCGCGCATGCCGAGTACCTGCCGGCTGGCAGCGCCACACCCGCGCCGGCTGCGGCGTGGCGAGGTTACCCATGGTGGGGCGGTCGAGGCCGGAGCCACTCATCAAGCCAGCGCCGACACTGACCGCGCATCCCCAGGCGCGGGCATCGAGGCCCGCGGCTGAGGGCGGCGTTGCCATCGCTCCACCCCAACTGCGGCCGCGGCCCGAACCTGGGCCTGCCGGCTGACTTACCAGGCTCCGACGGTTTCCAGCAGGCGGTGGAGATCGTGGGCGGCCTCCGCGGTGGAGAGTGCCGTGGCGGCGAGGAGGGCCGCGGTGGCCGCCGTGAGAGCCGGGTGGCGGCCGAGGGGTGGGGCGAGGAGGGCAGCGACGCGGCGCGGCACGGGTCCGGCGTCGGTGAGCCGGGTGCGGCGGCCGAGGATGCCGAGCGCGGCGCCCGGGATTCGGGTGCGGGTGGAGGCGTCGTGGGCGGCGAGGGCGGCTTTGCCAACGGTGCGGGCCACCTGGGTGCGGTCGCCGGTGGATGCGGCGGCGTTCTCGTCGGCCCAGCGTTCGACGGTGTAGGTGACGGCGGTGGCCAGCGGGCGCAGCAGGGGGTTGGCGGCGGCACCGAGCTGGGCGAGGGCGACGAAGACGTGGTGGTGGGCCGTGAGGTGGGCGCGCTCGTGGGCGAGCAGGATGTCGTGCTCGGTGGCGTTCAGGGTCTGCAGCATGCCGGTGGAGACAACGACGCGGCCGGGCAGGCCGGGGATCGCGAACGCGTCGGGTGCGGCGTCCTCGACCACGACCACACCGTCCTGGGAGGGCAGGCAGGCGGCTTCCAGGGCTGCGGCCGCCAGGGTGCGGGCACGGCGCCAGACCGTGCGGGCGGCCATGACGACGGCGCCACCGAGCAGGAGGCCGGCGATCAGGGCCACGGACAGCTCGGCGGGGTCGTCGTGCTGCGCGAGGTGGGCCGACCAGTGGCCGAGGCCGGCCAGCTGAGGGATGCGGATCAGTCCGGTGACTGCCAGCATGCCCAGGGAGATGGTGGTCGCTGTGCCCAGCACAAGGGCTGAGGCGGTGAGCAGCCAGGTCGCCAGGCGGGGTTCGCAGCGCTCCGACAGGGGGCGTGCTCCCAGAGGGGCGATCAGGCAGAGCAGCAGGGGGAGGTAGACGGCGATGCGCATCCGGGTCACCTCTTCCTACTGGTCGGGGCCGAGCAGCTGGCGCAGCAGGTCCGCGTCGGTGGGGGACAGTCCGTCGGCGAAGCGGGCGAGGACGTCCTGGCGGTCGGATCGCTCTTCCAGGACCGAGTTCATGCGCCGGGCGGCGAAGCCGGGGTCGTCCGTCACGGGAGCGTAGGCGTAGGCGCGGCCGCGCGGGGTGCGGGTGAGCAGCTGCTTGGCGTGCATGCGGGTGAGGATCGTCACCACGCTGTTGTACGCCAGCTCGTCGTCGAGGCGTTCGGTGACCTCTCTGGGGGTCAGCGCGCCGTCGGCCTGCTGCAGCAGTGCGAGGATCTCGGCCTCGCGTGCCCCGTTGGGCCGCTTGGGGCCCTGTCCTGGCGTGCGGGTGCCCATGCGTTTGGCGCCCCTTCCCTCATCACCTACACTCGTGTAGGACTACACCGGTGTAAAAGCCACTGTGTGCCAAGTGTGCCATGCGCCCATACCCGGGCAGAACTCTGCCCCGGGCGGTGCACGGCCGGAAAGGACCCCGCGGTGCCCAACCTGCTGGATGCCGCCTCACTGCTGACAGCGTTCGGCACGGTGGGCGTTTTCCTGGTGCTGTTCGCCGAGACCGGGCTGCTGTTCGGCTTCTTCCTGCCCGGCGACTCGCTGCTGTTCACCGCCGGTCTGCTGTGCGCCACCGGCGCGAGCGGCGGCGTCCACTTGTCGCTGCCCGGTGTCCTTCTCGCCGCCGCGGCCGGGGCGCTGCTCGGGGCCCAGACCGGCCATCTGATCGGCCGCCGTGCCGGACGGGCCGTACTGGCACGTACCCGTAGTCGGCATCTGGGCGCCGGTGTGCGGCGCGCGGAGGAGCTGCTCGCCCGCTACGGCCAGGGCAAGGCGATCGTGCTCGCCCGGTTCATCCCGGTCGTTCGGACCGTGCTCAACCCGCTGGCCGGGATGGTCGGGGTGCCTGCCCGCGCTTTCGCCCTGTGGCAGATCGTCGGCGGTCTGGTGTGGACCGTGGGCCTGGTCCTCGGCGGCTACGGGCTGGGCACGAGCATCCCGAACGTCGATCACTACCTGCTGCCTGTGGTCGCCGTGATCGTCGCTCTCTCGCTGCTGCCGCCGGTGCTTGAGGTGCTGCGTTCACGTTGCCGCGCGAACGCCGGCTCGGAGCCGTCCCGGGAGTTCGCCGCGTGAAGATCACGTTCCTGATCCACAACGTGTACGGAATCGGCGGCACGATCCGTACCACGCTCAACCTCGCCGCCGCCCTCGCCGACCGGCACGAGGTGACGATCGTGTCGATGCTGCGCCACCGCGCCCACCCGCGATTCGCCATCGACCCGCGGGTGACGGTCGTCCCCCTGGTCGACATCCGGGAGAACAGCGCGGACGCGGCCGACCCACTGCTGCACCAGCCGGCCAAGGTCTTCCCCACCGCCGAGAAGCGGTACAAGCAGTACAGCCGCCTCACCGACCAGCGGGCGCAGGAGTACCTGCGGGCCTGCGACGCGGACGTGATCATCGGCACCCGGCCGGGAATCAACGTCTACCTGGCCCGCTTCGCCCCACCCCGGGCACTGCGCATCGCCCAGGAACACCTCACCCACGACACCCACACCAAGAAGCTGCGCACCCAGCTCGCCCGCCACTACCGCGACCTGGATGCCGTGGTCACCACCACACAGGCCGACGCCGCCGTCTACCGGGCGAGGATGCGGCTGCCCGGGGTGCGGGTCCTGGCCGTCTCCAACAGCGTGCCCGATCCCGGCCCGGCACCCGCCGACGGCCGCGCCAACGTCATCGCCGCGGCCGGACGGCTGGTGCGCGCCAAGCGGTTCGACCTGCTCATCGAGGCATTCACCGACGTCGCCGCCAAGCACCCCGACTGGTCCTTGCGCATCTACGGCGCGGGCGCCGACAAGGAGCGCATCCAGCAGCTGATCGACAAGCAGGGTCTGCACGACCACGCCACGCTGATGGGCGCCGTGCCCGCGATCGAAGCCGAGTTCGCACGGGCGTCGATCGTCGCCTCGGCCTCCGACGCCGAGTCCTTCGGGATGACCCTGGTCGAGGCGATGCGCTGCGGCACTCCGGTGGTCGCCACCGACTGCCCGCTCGGCCCTGCCGAGATCATCAACGACGGCGTCGACGGCCTGCTCGTCCCCCAAGGTGACCGGCAGGCGCTGGCCGCCGCGCTGTGTGACCTGATCGCCGACGAGCCCGGCCGCCGCCGCATGGGCCAGGCCGCCCGCGCCGCTGCCCGCCGCTTCGACCCCTTCCATGTCGCCCGCGTCTACGAAAAACTGTTCACCGATCTGGCTGCCTCCCGGCGCTCGCGGGCCTGGAATCGCCACAAGGCCCACTGGCGCAACCGCGCGCGCCGCGCTCTGCGCCACCTGCGCCGCTGACCTCTGTGGCCTTCCTGCTGTCGCACCGCCACCCGCCGTTCAATCCGCGGACAGAGTCCGCCTGAATCACCACAGAAACGGACCCAGATGAGCGCCATCAGCATCGGCCAGGCCGCCGTCCTCGGCATCGTCGAAGGCATCACGGAGTTCCTCCCCGTCTCCTCCACGGGCCATCTGAAGATCACCGAGGGGCTGATGGACATACCCGTCGACGACGCCTCCGTGGTCGGCTTCACCGCCGTGATCCAGGTCGGCGCCATCGCCGCCGTGCTGGTGTACTTCTTCAAGGACATCGTGCGGATCGTCTCCGCCTGGTTCCGCGGGCTTCGCAACAAGGAGGAGCGGTATCACCACGACTACAGGTTCGCCTGGTGGGTGATCTGGGCGACGATCCCGATCGTCGCCGTCGGGCTGGCCGCCAAGCCGCTCATCGAGGGCCGGCTGGCCTCCCTGTGGGTGGTCGCCGGCTCCCTCATCGTCGGCAGCGGCCTGATGTGGGCGGCCGACCAGATGGGCCGCCACAAGCGCGGCGAGGACGACACGACCTTCAAGGACGCCATGCTGGTCGGCAGCTCGCAGATCCTCGCACTGCTCTTCCCCGGCTTCTCCCGCTCCGGCGCCACCATGTCCACCGCCCTCATCCTCGACCTGGACCGCGTGGCTGCCACCCGCCTCTCCTTCTTCCTCGGCATCCCCGCCCTTACCGGAGCCGGCCTCTACGAGCTGAAGGACGCCGTCGGAGCCGGAGTGGGCTCCGCCCCCCTCGTGGTGGGCACCGCCGTGTCGTTCGTGGTCGCCTACGCCTCCATCGCCTGGCTGCTGAAGTTCGTCGCCAAGCACTCCTTCAACGCCTTCGTCGTCTACCGCGTCGCCGTCGGTCTCCTGCTGTTCGGCCTGCTCGCCACGGGCACGGTCACCGCCTGACCGGCCCGCCCGCTCTCTGCCACGGCGACACAGGGCACGATGACGCGGGCGGCCCACTGCTGGTCGGCGGCGTCACCACGTCCGCCCTGTCGTACGGCTACGCGGTCTTTGTCGTTCCCCTCGCGGCAGGTGCGGCAGGTGCGGTCACTCAGTACCGCATCGCGGCCGCCGCGCCCGAAGACGGTACGCGCGCGTACTCACGTCGTGATCGAGGACGATCAGGACGTGAGTGCCCTGCTGCAGCGGCACTTCCGCGAGTTTGACTGCTCCGCGGGCGCTGCCTACCCGAGGGGAACAGCGACTTGCCCCCGCCTTTCTGATCCCCCGGACATCGCGGTCATCGACCTGATGCTGCCCGGTGCCGACAGACTGGAGGTGGTCCGCATGCGGGCGGACGCGCGGATGAAGAGATGCCGTCCGGTCATCCCGTCGGTGCGCGAGCCGGAAGAGCTGTTCGGCCTCGAGGATGAGGCGCTGGCCAGCCGTTCCGCGGTCGGACGTGGCGCGGCTCGTGGTCTCCTACGGATGGTGCGCTGCCGAGTCAAGATCTTCCACTCTTCGAGGGCTGGCGGTAGTCCGTTCGGGTACTGCGGAGCAGAGCGGGCCCCCTACCGAAGCCGTACCGGGACACTGAGGCCATGAGTGGAGGTCTTCCGCGTCGGGCGGCGATTGTCATCATGGGAGCTGGCTTGCTGGTGGTAACCACCGCCTTAGTCCTTACAGTTACTGGTACCACCATCCCGCACCTGTACGTTCTCGGAGGCGGCATGGGAATTTGCGGCGCGCATGGGAATCGGCGTCATTCTCCCCACGTTCCAGCCGAGCCGCCCCGACTGGAGCGGCCATGGCAGCGGCCTCCACACGACCAAACACACTGAAGATCCACCATCTTGAAGTAGCCGGCCACGGAGCTGATGGGGATCGGTGCTCGTGCTGGGCTCAGGCGGTTGCCAGATTTCAAGATCGTGTACCCGATGCGCGCCAGTGTCCGCGGCCTCAGGTGTCCGGAGCGCGTGGCGCGCGAGGGTCGGCAACAAACTGTGAGGGCTCACCCCACTCGGGCTGGAAGCTGCGGCCGAAGCCATCGTTCGGCCCTTGAGCGAGGTGGGCGGAACCGCGCGCGGCGCGGCCCGCTCGGGTGCCCCGCACGCGATGTGGCGGTCAACGAGAGGGCCATCGCCATCACCTGCACTGTCCCCGAGCCCACCCACCCGGTACGCCGCGCCGCAGTCGACACCGCGCCGCACACGGTGAGGCCGTACCCGCCCCGCTGGTCCCGGTAGGGATTGGCTCGGTGGCGTCCTGGGCGACGGCGGTGGTGCACAAGCTGCCCGCCCGTGGCCGCAACCGTTCGGCCGTCCAGGCCGACGCGATCCTGCACGCTCCCGAGGCTGGTGTGCCGGTGTTGCTGGTGGAGGTCGACAACTGCACCGAGAGCGCCGACGTCCTGGCCGCGAAGTTCGCCCCTTGCCCGTGATCCGATGAGCCGTACCGCAGGGCGCTGCAACCGGCTGGTCAGGCCGGCTCGCGCCCCAGGAGGGTGGCGCGTTGGTAGTACCCGTATGGGCCGTCGAAGAGTGGCTTGGTGACGGTCATGGCGCCGGTCGTCGCCGATCATGGACAGACCACGCAGGACGACGTCTCGCCGAACGAGCTGGCCGGCTACTGCCTGCACGCCCTCGCCGGGGCCCTAGCGCTGTCGTCAGCACTGACTTCCTCGTCGTTGTGTTGGTGCCCAGCCTGGGTGGTCTGCTCCGGCATCCACAGTTCACCGAGGCAGCGACGAAACCGATATCCAGTTCTGCTCCTGCGCCGGAGGCGGGCAGCCGTGTCTTCCCCCGGCGTCATCCACAGGGTGCGACGATTGCGACGCGGGGGGGGGCGAACGCGGTGAGCCGAATGCCGAAGGCGCCAATGAACCGCAACTGCGCGCTGGGGTATCGGACCTTGCGGCTTGGGGATGGCGAGGTCGACAGTGCAGGCGCGGGTGTCCCACTCACGTGGGCGGTAGCCGTTGCGGTGGTTGAGGCGCTCGTCGCTGACCTGTCCGTATTCGGCGTTGCAGGGGGCGTCGGCCTCCGCGGACATGAGCGCGCCAGGGAACGTCTTGACCGTCGCGCGCAGCGGGTGGCGCAGATGCTTCGGCGGCGGCCTGCAGAGGCGGATGGGATTGCTGGTGTCCTGCTCGTCTGGGCACCCGGAAGCGCACGGTCGGTGGATCCGGAGACCGGGGGCCGCAACAGGGGTTTGAGCAGCGCCGAAAGATCAGTCCTCTGGCATTGCCTGCTTGGGACCGTTGCCGGTGTGGCGCTTGTCGCGGGCGTAGATGACGGTTGTCTTCCCGCCGCCGGGGGTGCGGCGGTCCATCTCGAACAGGGTGGTTGCGGCAAAGAGGTCGCTGAGTTTGGTGTAGCCGTAGGTGCGGGAGTCGAAGTCGGAGCGTTGCTTGGTGATGATGTGGCCGACGTTCGCGAGGTGGGCCCAGCCGTCGTCGTCGGAGGCTGCTTCCACTGCTTGGCGCAGGAGGTTGACCAGCGCGGTGTCTCCCTTCAGCTTGACCGCGGTGGCTCGCGTGGCAGGTTTTGCCTCAGCCGGGGCGGTGGGGCTCTTGAGGTTCTCGGTGTAGATGAACTTGTCGCATGCCGCTACGAACGGCTTGGGGGTCTTGCGTTCGCCGAAGCCGTATACGGTCAGGCCGGACTCGCGGATTCGGGCCGCGAGGCGGGTGAAGTCGCTGTCGCTGGAGACGATGCAGAACCCGTCGAAGCGCCCCGAGTACAGCAGGTCCATGGCGTCGATGACCATGGCGGAGTCGGTGGCGTTCTTTCCGGTGGTGTAGGCGAACTGCTGGATCGGCTGGATTGACTGGGCGAGCAGCTGGTCCTTCCAGCCCTTCAGCTGGGTTCCGGTCCAGTCGCCGTAGGCACGCTTGACGTGGGCGGTCCCGTACTTGGCGACCTCCGCGAGCAGCTCTTCCAGTGCCGAGGGCTTGGCGTTGTCGGCGTCGATCAGTACCGCGAGTTTCGCAGTGTTCTCCACAGCACTCGACCGTAGCGCAGACGATCTCGCAGCCGCGAGGGAGTCACTGAGTCCAAGCCACGCCCAACGGTGCTGCGGAGCAGGGGAACCCCGGAAAGATCAATCACACCTTTACTTCCTGTGTCTCAACTACGCACACTCGCACACTCGCACACTGGGACAAGACGATGAGGGCCTGGCGAATCGCCGATGTCCGGCCTAGGGGCAGTCCCGGATTCCCACCGGGTTACCTCTTAGCTTCCACCTGAGGCGGACGAGAGGTGGTACGCGACCCCCGATGCGCTGCGTGCCCCGGACGCCGTCATCGACGCCGGCGGCCGCATAACGGCCCTGCGCCCACGAGAACGCAACTACCCCACACCCGGCACCGCGCTGGAAGTCCACCTTCTGTCGGCCGCCGCCACCGATCCCGGGCCTGTACGGCGCCGCTGGTGGCGCAGACCGCGAATACCCCATATCGAGGGAGGCGTGTTCCAGCTGGACCGCCGAGTAGACCAGGTGGTGGCCGCGGAGGACTCCGAACCCGGACGCTTCTACGCGGTCAGCGGCAGCCTGCTGACGGGATTCTCCCTGGAGTGGGAGGAAGAGACCGCACCGCAACCGCCGCACGAGCTCAGCGACCGGGGCGCTCGCCCGGCGCCGCCGGAACTCGTTCCCGTCCTTTACAAGGACTACGAGAGCTATGACGCCGGCGCGCGCATTCTGCATGTGCTGCCCGGGGGAAGGAGTTGCCCTGTTCACCGAGGACGGCGTCACCTTCATCTCGGCCCGGGCGCGATGAAAGCCGGGTCCGGGCAGGCTGGACTTCAGTCCGCGTTCTCTCGCAGTGGCGGCGCTTCAGAATTTCCGACGGGAGAGCTGTCTCGCTGCCGCGAATGCCGCCAGCGCACCAGCGGCCCGATCGAGGTCGGCAGGCACCCGCTCGCCGAGCGGTGCACCGAAGTAGTCCCGGCCCTCGATCTTCGTCACCCACTACCGGAACCGCTCCAAGTCCGCCTCCGACTCCTCGACCTCCGCGAAGATCGCCCGCCCCCGCTCCGCCTCCAACACCAGGTCGTCAAAGAAGGACTGCAGCCGCTCCAGCACTTCGGCGTACTCGCCGTCGACCGCGGCGGTCATCTCTCCGGCCAGCTCCCGCCGCTCGTCCTCGTCCACGACCTCGATATGCACCACCCGCATCCGCCCACCATCACCGCGCACCCGCTCGCCGAGCTCCGCCACCACGGCCGACACCGCAGGCTGGTCCGGCAGCAGACACACCGACTGCTGCAGATACAGCGCCCCCCAGCCCCTTCAGCTTCCGCCACACCTGCATCCGCAACGACGGCACGGCCCCCGCCGTCGTCACCGACACCAGCAGCCAGCACCCCTCCACCTCACGCACCACGCCGCGACCGTGAGCCAGCCGCCGCCCCAGAGGCAGACCAGCCAAGACCACCACAGGACCAGCCATGACCAGAACTACTGCTGCCGTGTCAGTGGCTGCGCCAATCCGCTTCCCCAAGCCATCCGACGCGCTCAGGGCGATGCTCCTAGGCAGGACGATCAGTCGGGGTGTCGTTCGAGCCACTCCTCCCCGGGAGTCCACTACCGGTTTGGGAGGTTTCACCACTCGGCCGAGTGGCGCTCCACAGGCGACGCCTACGAGCCTGGCTTCAGCGGAGATACGGCCAACTACCCCTTCATGATGTGGTCCAGGTACAGCTGGACTGGGGCGTAGAGACCGTAGGGGACATAGTGCGAGATCTCGGCGTGCGAGCACCACGCCAGCTCTGCCAGCTCATCGGGATCTGCGACGTGCGCTGTCCCCGCTACAACCTCACAGGCCGTGTAAGACATGTGCCGTTGGGTCTTGGGATGGATTCGGCTCCCGAGTGACTTGAGCGCCTTCACCTCCAGGCCCGTCTCCTCGCGCGTCTCGCGCACGGCGGCATCCTCGTCGGACTCGCCAGGCTCGACTTCGCCTGCGGGGAACTGCCAGGAGAGCTGCCCCTCTTTCACTCGTCGCCGTACCAGGAGCACGCGCCCCTCGCTCACGATGACCGCTGCTGCGATTCCCGGCCGGTCATCGTTGGCCTGTTGCGTCATTGCGGCTCCTCCAGTGCTGCCAGGATGGGCGGGAAGATGTTACTGGTGGGGATGAAGCGAGTGATGGAGGTGTTGGGCACCCACATCACATCTACGTTCTCGACGACGTCGCTGTTGGTGGCCTCGCCGGCGAGGAACTCGCACAGGAAGTACTCGCACTGGACGGCCGTCACTGGGTGAAGCCTGGTGCCCAGGGTGCGGACGACGGCACAGCGCACGCCCGTCTCGTTCAGCGTCTCCCGGACGGCAGCGGTGTCCGGGCGAACGCCTGGTTTGACCACTCCAGCTGGAAACTGCCAGGTGATTCCGGAGGCCCCGTCATCGCGGCGGCAAACCAACAAGACCTGGTCGTCGCGCACAACCACCGCGATCGCAACTCGCAGCGGCTCAACTGGGAATCCGCCGCTTCCAGGATCAGCCTGGTTCGACGTCAGCATCAGCGCAAACCGCCTCCGTACCGTCGGAGATGCGGTTTCATGGACCTCGTCGAGCAGTTGCTGCGTCTCACGACGGAGTACAACACCAGGGTTCGTGTGCCATGCGGCAACCGTCCGCGGAGCAATGCCGACACGTTCCGCAAATGCCTCATTGGTCATCCTCAGGGCCGCCTGCAGGACGCACGCGTTATGGCCGTTCCAGACCTCCACTACGTCCATGTCGACCTCCTGGTGCACCGCTGTCAGCAGCGTGCGTGATCACTTCTCCGCGACTGCACTACTACTGCGTCGTCCATGCCTGGTGGGCCTGCCCTGGAATCGGTTCACTCAATGCATGCACTCTCGCGCACGACGACAAGCCACCGGATGGGACGAACTCCCGGTACATCACGGTGGGTTGAGTCGGCTTATGGCCCGGTCAAATGCTATCCGAGCGAGGCCCGGCGACACGCCTCCATACCTCGCCAGTTCACTCAACCGCACTTCCCGGAGGGGGAGTTCGGCGTACCACAAGGTTGCGCCCAGCGCAGCGCTTTGCGCAATGAGCCTGTGGACAGCCTGTCCGCTCACGTGCGGCGCAGGTTGACAGGCTTCTCTCGCGGCCACTTACGGCCGTTCCGCCACGTGCAAAGAAGGAGGAGACGAGGCGGTGGTCGGTCACGAACAGCGGAGGTCACGTTCGACGTAAAGCGATCAAGACCTTTTTCGGGGATTCTCGATCTCAGCTCGTCTCCCGAGGAGTCCTCGCAGCGCCGGTAACCTCAGGGCCATGACGCACTGAGCGTCCGTCATATCGCCTGCCTGAACGCTGAAAGGGAACCAATGGCCCAGGATCAGGAGCAGCCGGTGGAGCGCACTCTCGTACTGCTGAAGCCCGACGCCGTTGTGCGTGGCTTCGCAGGGAAGATCATTTCCCGATTCGAGGATGCGGCATTGAAGATCGTCGGCATCAAGATGAAGCAGATGGACGCCGAGTTCACGCGGCGGCACTACTTCGACCTCGAAGAACGCTTCGGCCCCGAGGTCTACAACGTCACCGCCACGTTCATGCAGCAGGGCCCCGTCATCGCACTCGTTCTGGAAGGAGCTGACGCCGTCGCTACTGTCCGGAAGATCGTCGGCAGCACCTTCCCGAACGAGGCACCCGCCGGCACGATCCGCGGGGACTTCTCGCACTACAGCAAGGCGCTCAGCGTCGCTTCCGGCAAGGCCGCCGCGAACCTCGTGCACGCCTCCGGCAACAAGAAGGAAGCGGATCAGGAAGTGGACCTCTGGTTCGACAAGAACGAACTCCACGACTACCGCACCCTGGCTGAAATCTTCACCTATTAGGCGGCCATCACGTCACTGGCGGGCCGTCTCCGCGTTGGACACCACCGGGTAATCACCGGATGAGAGAGGGCATCATGACCAGCGAAACCCGCGCCGCCTCCGTCGAGGAACTGGAGGCCGGCTTCCAGCGGGAACTGGGCACTGACCGATGGGCAGCGGCGGAGAGTGCGTACGCGCTGGCCGTGCGACACCGCGACGACGGCAACTGGGACCAGTCGCGTGAATGGGTGCAGCAGTGCCTGCGCCTGCTGGAAGGGTTCCCGAGCGACACCGTGGAACAGGTGGCCACCAAGCGCCTCTCCGTAGGAGGCGTTCAGCTCCCGACCTACCTGCACGACGGCGTCGTAAGGGACCGCTTCGGCGACATCGCCTGACGAGACAACGCCATCTGGGCAGCGCGGACACCCAAGGGCGCGCCCGCGCTGCCCATGAGCAGAACAGCCGAACATCGCGACCGCTCCGGACCAACCGGGCTCCACCCCACTTGGTCCGGCTGGACTACCCATGTCTGAACAGGGAGGACACCGTGCCTGTCGAGATCGAAATGCGTGCCCGCTTCAGCCAAGAGGCTCATGACCAACTCATCTCGCGCCTCGAACAGGACGGCGAAGACCTCGGACGCGACGACAAGCACATCTACTTCTACGTGCTGTCTGACCAACTACTGAAGGTCACTGACAACATCGCCACCAACACGGCGAAGATCACGCACAAGGCCAGCAAGATCGGGCAGGGCACGGCATTCCCGGAGACCGAGATCCCCATCGCCCGCGAAGACGTGGAAGCCGCGGTCCGTGTCTTCAACGCACTCGGCTTCAAGGAAACGATGCACGAGGCGTACAACCAGCGCCGCAACTTCCGCTTCGGCGGAGTCGAAATCGCGGTCAAGTGGAGCGAGGCCTGGGGCCATCACGCCGAGTTCGAAGTGCTCCTGGGCGACGACCCCAGCCCGGCGGCAGTGCAGGTGGCCCAGGACCGCATCAACTCGGTGGCCCGCGAGCTTGGTGTCCCCCTCATGAGTGAGGAGGAGCTTGCCGAGTTCACCGCAGCCTTCGAGGCAGCGCAAAAGGTCGCCGAACGCTCCTCACAGGCGGCCCCTGCCACCTGAACCAACTCGTCGCGATAGACCAACGAGAGGGGTGGACTCGATGAGCACGACCCCACCGGCCACCAGCCTGGTGGACCTCGCCGCACGCAAGCAGCTCCCGTTCCACCAGTTCGTCGACCGCGCGACGGTGCGCTGGATCGAGGAGAACCGGCCGCACCTGGTCGACGGCGCGCCGAAGACGATCCGGGAAACGTCCCGCGGTCTCCTCAGGCGCGCGGCGATACCGACGGCCTGGCTCGCGGAACCCCGCCTGCGCGACTCCCTTCACGGGGTTCGGCACGCGATGCGCACGGCCGCGCTCGCGGCCCTCCTCGCCGAGACCACCGGTCTCGACGAACCGGATACGGCCACACTGATCGTTGCTGCCGCCGTCCACGACTGCCGGCGACTCCACGACAAGGACGACCGCGGCCATGGGGCCCGCGCCGCACAATGGCTCACCAGCCACACGGACCTCATCTGGGAACACTTCCACGTGCCCGCGACAGCACCAGTCGTCGTTCAAGCCGCCACCGCCGTTCGGCTCCACGACGTGCCGTACGGGGCATTCACTGCGGAAGACGAAGCCGACTACTCGCGCGCCCGGCGGATCAGCGATCTTGTGAAGGCTGCCGACGCACTGGACCGCTACCGACTGCCGAAGCTCAGCTGGTGGCCAGACCCTCAACATGTACGCGTCGAGGCATTCGACCGTCTCCGCGCCGCCGCCTTCGACCTCGTCCTCTGGTCCGAAGCCGACCACCTGGCCGGACTCGACAGCGCGGACGCGGTCTTCAAGGCCCTCGAACGGCGGGAGCTGATCGGCTGATGGACTTCCTCGACGCGTACCACCTTTGGGCCGACGCCCACGAGTTCTACGAGGCCTCGATCATCCCCAATCCTGCTGAAGCCACCGACCCGCTGGCTGAGCAGACCGCTGCCTGGGAAGCCCGCCTCGCCGAAGAGACCCCCCAGGGCGCTCTCCTGCGCAGCAACGCCCTCTTCGACGCCCTCAACAGCAGTACCAAGCTGCACCTGCTGCACGTCACCCATGGCCTGGAGGAGATCAACGAGCACGGCGTGCTGTACCCCTCGGGCGGCTGCCTCGTCGGCAGCATCTACTGCGCCCCGCTCACCACGGCCGACCAAGGCTTCCGGATGCACAACCTCGCCTCGTACGTCCTCAACCGGGAAGCCCCGGCCTTCCTGGAGAGGATCGGCAAACCCGCGGCGACGCCCACCCCGCTGCTCTTCGAGATCGACGTGCCACGCCAGGCATACCGCGGCCTCGCCGGCATCGACTACTTGCGGCTCGGCGCCATCCACCTGAGTATCTACAGCCACCTCGAATACCTGCTGTCCAAGGCCGAACGGCACCAGTTACGCGAGAGGATCACCAGCAGGACGAAGAACTCCGCCAGTTTCCTCGCCCTCGCCTCAGCGATCGCCCACACAGGCGCCGTCGTCGCAGCCGAGTCCTTCCTCCAGCTGCTTGACGAGACCATCCCTCGCCTCCCGATCCTCGGCTACGTCTATTTCGAAGCGCTCGCCGAGTACTTGATGCTCCACTCCACCAGTGCTGAGACCCGGCGTCTGGCCGAACTCGGCGAGTTCAACAACTGGCTTTACAAGGAGATGATCTTCTCCTCCGAACTGGCCATGGCTGGCAAGTTCGATCTCGCCAAGTTCCGCCCCTCCCCCGACAAGCTCGACAGTCTCCTCTCACACGTAGACCGGACGATCGATCCGCACCACGCACGGAACTACCTGATGGAGCGCGTCAGCTACCTCGTCGCCGCCCGCCTCTTCACGCCCGGCCAGGTCCCGGAGGAGTGGCGACACACCCGGTGGGAGTTCGACAGCCTGGCCACCCACCTCGGTCCGCTACTGGGCCACCTCATCCACCGCGAGCTGCGGACCTTCGGCCGATACCCCGACTTCTACTTCTACTTCGACCAGCACAAGGCGCTCCAGGCCTGGAACTACTGGAACCACATGGACATCATCACGCCCTTCAACGGCACGATCCCGAAGGGCGAGGTCGGCATCAACCCCGCCTACCCCGATCTTGAGTACCGGGTCTGGCGCGCCGAACAGGACGACACTGGGCGGCTCCACCCGACGGAGCAACTGAACGTGACCATCGCGCCGCGACTCGTCGACATCAAGTACACCCTGATGCGCAACAGCCGGTCAGCGAGTCCGTCACCGACGGCCGCCTGAGGGAAACGCGACCGCACGCCCTCGCCCGCAAGCGACGACCTCCGAGGAGATCACCGTGACGCCGCAGCAGAACATCGAGACAGCCAGCGCGGACCAGCTCATGGAGCAGATCACTCAGCTGCTGCAACAGCCGACCACGACACACGGCCTTGCCCGGGCCCTGCGCGTCACCGTCAAGGAGCTCGAACTCCACCGCACCCACCGGGCCAGCCAGATGTCCTGGCCCGATGGCCGTATCGACGGCACACCCCGCAGGGTGCAGATCGGCGGAGGAGCCCACCAGATCGCCGGCTTCTTCAACATCGACGCCGTGCCACCGGCAGACCTGCTGTGGGACGTACGCGAAGGCATACCGCTCCACGACGCGACGGTGGACGAACTGTTCTCCGAACACTTCCTGGAGCACATCGACTACCCCCGCTCAGCCAAGCACTACGCCCGTGAAGCCCACCGCGTACTCGCCCCCGGCGGCCGTCTCATCACCGGCGTACCGGATGCCGCCTTCGTACTGGACCAGTACCCGGCCGGCACCGCCGACGGTGAACAGATGATCAAGAAGTGGTACGGGAAACGGGACTGCCTCGACGACATCAACACACACCTCGACCTGATCAACTACGTCTTCCGCGACCAGGACGACGATCCCACCTACAGCCCGCACTACTGGGCCTACGACCACGACAAGCTCGTGCAGCTCTTCACCGAGGCGGGGTTCACCACGGTTGAGCCCTGGAACTTCGACCCGCAGATCGCCAACCCGAAGCGCCAGTGGGGAAGCGTCTACGTCATCGCCACCAAGTAGCTCGGGAACTGCCGGTTAGCAGTGAGCTGTCAGCGTCGGACCACCGGCGGGCCGTACGTCGAACACATCACGGAGAAACTGGCATCGTCAGAGCGGTCACCGCTGCCCAGACAGCCAGGCACCCAGCGCGGCAACCACCGAGTCGGCCCGCCACTCGGCGAACACCTGCTCCTGTTCAGTGGACGGCAGGGCCGCGAGCGTCGACGTGGCGCCCTCGGGGACGAAGATCGACCACAGATCCGACCAGGACCGCGGCCCATCACCGCGATCGGGGGCAGAGGCGATGGAGCCTGGCTTCCGGGAGTCGTCCGCGAAGGTGTGGAGTTCGCCGGCCGCGTCGGCATACACAGCGGCACTAGCGAAACGGCACGTCCGTTTTTCCGTGAGGTCTGCAAGGTGCGTGAACCCGCCGGGCCCGAAGGCTTCGAGGGCCTGCTTGACCATGGGCCCCGGCCAGCCGCCGAACTCCTCGATGTAGAACCCTGAGTCCTCGACGAACAGCGGTCGCCCGAGGACGGCGAAGGCCTGTCGGGCCTTGTGTTGGGCGATCTCCGCCACCGACGTGGTCTGGATCTCGTCCAGCTCCAACGCCACCTGCTCCACCTCAATACCCCAAGGCGCGAGATGCTCCTGAGCCGTACGGAACTTCCCTGAGTTCCCGGTACACATCGCCACCTTGATTTCCGACATGAGCAGTAGACCCTTTCTCAGAGAGCAGCATCCACGTCCCCACCGGCATGGTCGGCGCTGCAAGCGCCATCGCTGGGCCGGGGAACATGACGTGGAGGCGATCATTGTGGACCTGGCTGACGATCCGTCGCAGCGACTTCCTGAAGGGAAGAAGGAGCCAGTCTCCTGACAGGGGCGGACTGATCCCGGAACGATGAGTGGCTCCCCAAGACCAGAGCATCCCTCAACCGGTCTGCAGTTCGGCCACAAGTCGTTCCGTTTCCAGCTGGGCGAGCCCCCGCCGGGAGTCATCCGGGTCAGCCTGCGGACCCACGATCGCGGTGCAGAATAACAGCACCATCAGCTTTCCATCCCGGCTCTCCAGGTCGCGCTGCAGCTCACGGCGTACACGCGCGGCCAACTCCGGAATGGTAAGCGAGTTTCCCCACAGCCAGGCAGCGTCCAGCCCGCGGGGAGCCATCCCCCAGTCTTCCCAGTCGAACAGGCAGAACTGCGGGGCTGTCACGTTCGCCCAGGTGAGGTCCGCGTGCGCCGGCGCCCAGTTCCGGATCGTCGTGTCGAGGACGCTCGGGAACACGGCCTGGATGGACTTCGTGACCCCGGCTTGGGTGACGGTCACGGTGTCCGGCGTGGCGACGCGCGTCGTGCGGTGGGCGGCAAGGCCATCCAGCGAGGCTTTCAGCGCCGCCCACCATTCATCCGAAAGAGTCAGTGCCGTGTCCGGGTTCACGGGAGCCCCGGGGAGAAGCTCGGTCTCATCGGCACGCCACATGACCGACTCTTCAGCGTCACTCCAGACGACGCCGCTGAGCAAAGCAGGCTTCTCGATCCCGTCCAGCAATGCGGCGCACTCGGCACCGTTCCACCCCTGGCCTTCGATCTTGCAGAACGGGCGGCGCTCGATCCGGACCCAGGTGTCGCGGTCCGTACGCGCGCCGATAATCCGGCGCTTGCGTACCACTGTGTCCCGGTCTAGACGCGCCTGAACAGCACGCTCCACTCGCTCGAGCACCGCCTCGACGTGCTGGTTCCGTAAGTCGACGTGAGTGGTGGTGGAGGACGGGGCTGTCATACGGCTCCTCTGGTGTTGCCTTTGAAAGCGGCTCTGTCCGCGATTCGGTGAACGGCCAGGTGTTGGCAGGGTGGCAAGGATCGATTGTCATAGGGCCGTGGCACAGTGCGCGGTCATGGACATCAACACGTTCTGGGACGTCATCGATGCCGCGCATGCCGAGACGGGCGAGACGGGCGAGCTGCTTGACGAGGTTCTCGTCAAGCAGCTCGCGGAAAGACCGCGGCAGGAGATCCTGGAGTATGCGGAACGCTTCGACGAGCTGCACGACGCCCTGTACCGCTGGGATGTGTGGGCGGCTGCTTACCTCATTGGGGGCGGGTGCTCCGACGACAGTTTCATGGACTTCCGCGCTGGTGTGATCGCTCTGGGCTGTCAGTGGTACCAGCGTGTGGCCGCTGACCCCGACAGCCTCGCTGCGCACCCTGATGTGGTTCAGGCTGCGAACGTCCGGGACCGTTCCGAGGTGCTGTTCTACGAGGACATGAACTATGCGGCGAGCGGGGCGTTCGAACGGATCACGGGTGATGCGGATGCCTTCTACGAAGCCTGGCGCAGTTTCCGCGGGGCTGATACAGAAAGCGACAACGCGGTTGATATGGGTGAAGATTTCGACTTCGACGACGACAGGGAGATGAGCCGTCGACTTCCCCGTCTCGCCACCCTGTTCCTTGGCACAAACCCCTGAAAGGAGCTCCCGCAAGTCCTCGTCAGCGAACTTGAGGATCTGCCGCGGGGGACCGCCCTTGGGGACCGCACAGCCTCAAGCTGCCTGATGTTGCTTCCCAGCACTTGCTGCGCCGAACAACGACCAAGAGTCGGCCGGCGAGGCCACACGAGCGGGGCAGCCGGTTCGTCGGACGGCAGCGTCACCCGGGTGAGGTGAAGGCGGCTCATCCGCACGGTAGTCGCCCGTGTCCTCGGTCGAAGGCTCCGACGTGATCTCGAACCACGTCGTCTTGCCCATCGGTTCCGGTCTCGTCCCCCAGGCGTCAGCCAAGGCGGTCACGAGCAGCAATCCCCGTCCGCTCTCGTCGTCCGGCCCAGCCTCAACAGCACTCAGCAAGGAGGGATCGGTATCCGTGACTTCGACACGGAGCCGCTCGTCAGTCCGGGTCACAGAGACGTCGCATGGAGCATCTGTGTGGAGGACGGCGTTGGCGATCACCTCGCTGGCCAGCAACTCGACGTTCTCCAGCATGCGATCTGACAGGGGAAGGCCCAAGTCCTGGGCTAGCGAGATGACCTGGCGGCGCGCCGCCGGAACAGCTTCGACAGCCGCCGCAACCCGTGAATCCGTACTTCTCACGTTCGGGATCGCGACGTGCCATGACGACAACCTCACCTTGGTAGCGGCCTCAGTGAACAGAAGCCTTCCACCCGGCAAGAGCTGTGTGCGGACAGTCTGTCCGCAGGCCCGCCCTGCAAGATGCCTTGACGCGTCGGCGAGTTGTGATAGGAGCCAGCGTCCGTGGAGGTCGGTGAGGTGATGCCCGTCGATTGAACCGTACCCCTCCGCCCTTCGAGTCAGACCACTTCCTTGACGGCTCGACTCACGGCCCTTGATGCGCCTGTGACGCCGCTCGTCACGATGTACTACGGCCCTGGCGGTGGGGATTCGGCCGGCTGGACAAAGGTCGGCTCTGGTCTCCGGGAGCCCGTGTGCAGGTAGGTGGTCAGGCGCGTGCCCTCGGTCCGCTCGTCGCGTGGATTGGTGGGCAGGGGCCAGTGGGCCGCCTGGTAGAGAAGCCGACGGTGCACGTCGAAGCAGGACTCGACGACATCACCGACGGCAGACGCAGCCGGCAGCATCCTCGCGTATGCCGCGGCGGCTACCAGCAGCCCTATGGGAAGGGCCCACCAGGACCACGCGGTCCATACGGTGAACAGGACTCCACAGATGAATACCTGGACGGTCAGCAGCATCGAGGCGTGAGCGGCCGTGGTCTCCTGCCGTGCGGTGTCGGGCAGCAGCAGCCACAGCCTCGGCCAGCACACGATCGGGTCGAGCCCGTAGCGGGCGCGTATGCGGGACTCCGCCGCACGCAGGCTGTTCCCCAACCGGGTCGGCATCCGTTGGACACGCTGGGCCGGTATGCGGCGGTGACGGCGCTCAAGGCGTGCTCGTTCCGCCAGTTCGCCCGCGGTGAGTTCCGGGAGTGACCTGGCTGCGAGCTGCCGCAGGCGCAGGGATTGCACGTCGGACCGGTGGGACAACCGGGTCCGCAGTTTGTCTGCCAGGGGGGCGAAGGGCGCTGGCCAGTAACCCTCCAGAGCGCGCAGGACGGGAAAGGCGAGTTGCTGCAGCGCCAAGCCGGAGAGGACGATCAGGGTAAGGGGCGCCACCACGTAGATCCCCTGCACGATCGCCGGCTGTCCCTGAAGCTCACGCCCGAACGCGAGAGCTCTGGACGTCCAGCCACCGCCCCGGACGGAGCGCGACAGCCAGGCGAGCAGTCCGCCAACCCAGAACGCGAACGCGGGCGAGAAGAGCGCGGCGACCCAGCGTTCGGCCAGCCGTCCGCCGACCCCTCGCCAGAAGTCCCCGATCACGGCGTGCTCATACCCCCGGACGCGTCGGTCAGCACCGCGCCGTCGTCCGGGCAGCGCTCGGGCGGTTGGTCGTCCTCGTCGGCGTCAAGGACCACCCAGAACCGCCCGCAGCGCGGGCAGACGTGCCGTTCATACGCAATGAAGGGGTCGCCGGCGAGGCGCACGTGCCGATCGATACCGGGCTCGGGGCCCGCCAGTTCGTTCAGGCGCTCTCGTGTACGGTGCCGAGCCGCCAGCAGCACCAGGATCTCGTCGAGCGTCTCGTCGCGAGCCGCAGTGGCGTCCGACCTCAGCCGGGTGAGCAACGCTCCGAGCTCTGCCCGTACGTCCGGCTCGTTGGGCAGCAGTTCGGGGAGTTCCTCGGCAAGACGCTCGATGGCGTGGACCAGACGAGCTTCCTCGGACGCAGTACCGTGGTCGAAGTCATCGAAGGACACGGTTCATTCTGGCCTGCGAGACGGCGGAGACAAAGCGAACATGTCAAGTCGGAAGAGAAAGGCGGCACGCAGAGCTCGCTCGTCCGGCGACTCCATGAGCCGCGATGAGGCGACCTCTCTCCTGTATGCCCTGACTAGGGCGTACTCGGCAACCTTCTTAAGGCACGGCAGCGTTTCCGGGATGAGCGCGTGGTTCCGGGCGCACCCCCGGGCACTGACTCCCGCCTTCCAGGCGTTCCTGAGGTCACTCTTCGACACGCGCGGTGGGAGCGAGGAAGAGGGCACAGAGTCATACCCTGCAAGATTCGCGCTTCGCGTGATCCACGTCTGCGGGGAGGTCGGCGACAAGAAGGGGCTCACCCGGCTTGCCAAGGCGTCGGCACGCACAGCCGAGTTCGAAACCCTCATCTCCCGGATTCAGGAACGTCTCCAGTCCCCTGATTCCCTGCACGAGGCGGTGCCGCTGTGTGAGCGACTTCTCGATCACCCCTTCCGGCTGATCGTGGACCCCAGAGGGCACACGATTTTGCTCACCGAGATGAGCATGGCGCTGCGCAAGGTTCAGTTGTTCGCGAGCCAATCCGCCCCGGGTCTGCCGGACCTTCGCGTCCGCGTCGCGCTGGCGGCCCTGGATCCGCCCCCGCAGGACAGGATTCAGCACGCCGAACTCCTCGTGCTTCTCGGGCATGCCTACTCCGACCGCGTCGAGCACACAGGTGACGCTGACGACCTGCGGAGGGCACTGAAGCTCTACGAGGAGGCATGCGGCATCACCCCCGAGGACGATCCCGAGCGGGCAGACCGCATACACAACATCGGGGCCGCGTACAGAGATCTCCATGTCGTGGCCGAGGAGCAGGACGCGCTGGATCGGGCCATCGAGCTGTTCGAACAGGCGGTGGCGCTGAGAGGCGACCACACCCTCTACGCCAACAACCTTGCGGTCTCGCTGCGCGACCGGTTTCTCCGGGACGCAGAGCCAGCGGATCTCGACCGGTCCATCGCCGCGTTCGAACGCCTCACCGCCACTGCCTCAGAGGCGGACGTCGATCTTCCCCGCGTCCTGGCCGACTATTCCTCTGCCCTGCGGCAACGCTTCGACCTCAGGTCCACGCAGGCCGATGTCGACCGGGCCGTGGAGCTCGGCGAGCGCGCGATCACGCTCGAACCACGCGGGTCGGTTCTCGTCCAGTGTCTGACGGAACTCGGCGAGGCGCTGGCCGTGCGCGCGACGGCCCGCAGCGACGAGGCCGAGTTCCGACGGGCTGTCAGCCTCCTGGAGCAGGCGCGCGCGGTGGCGGAACCGGGCTCGCGGCTCCGCGAGGTGGCTGTGGGCAAACACGCCGTGGCGCACGGGCTCTGGGGCCTGCATGGGCCCGGCGACGTCCGCGACGTGGTCCCCGTGCTGCGCACCGCGCTCACCGAGATAGCGGAGGGCACGGCGGACCACTGTCGGCTGACGCAGATGCTTCTCATAACGGAGCCGCCGTACGCGCGACACAGCCGGGACCCGGAGGAGATGACGCATGCCATCGCCCGGCTTGAGGCCTATGCCCCGGACGGGAACGAGGACTCCCTGAGTCAGGTCGACGTGACGGGTCTGCTGGCGGAGCTCTACGTAAGCCGCGGCGTGGTGAACTCCTCGCTCGCCGATCTCGACAACGGCATCTTGCTGGGGAGGGAGGCGGCGGCCGAGACCGCGCTTGCCTGCGGTTTGGCTGAGCGGTTCGCTCTGACCCTGCAAGCAGACGACTTGGAGGGGGCGCTCGCCACGATCGCTTACCCCTCCGCTCTATCCCAAGCCTCCTGGTATCACTGGCAACAGGTGGTCCAGCGGATCACCGAGGTGGCGGGGCTGCATCCGGCACTCGCCGACGGGCGGGAGGTTGTGAAGGTCGCACTCGGCCTCGCGAGCCGACACATGGGGTCGCCGGGGCCCGCGACACCGGCGTACGCCATTCTCACCAGCCAGCTTCTCGTGCACCAGTACGAGACCAGAGGCGACCACGAGGATCTGCGCCGTGCCACCGAGATTCTGGAGGCCCAGCTCGCGACCACGCCACCCGAGACGAGGATCTATGATCACCTGCTCGTCCTGGCCGGCGCGCGGTGGCGCGAGCAGTACTCGCTCTCCGCCGATACAGCGGCCTTCAGACAGGCGATCGAACGCCTGGAACACGCCCTGAGCAGGTGCGAGCCAGGCAGTCCTCACCACCCGAACGCCATGGTGAACCTGGGAACTGTGCTGCGGGCTTACTACAACTTCACCGGCGATCTCGGTTACCTCGACAAGGCCATCGCCGCATACGAGCAGGCGATCTCCGGCTGGGACAGCGAGGACCACACGCCCTCGTGGGCGGTCGGGGCCAGCAACCTCGCCAACGCGCTGCGCGCCTCCTATGACGCCACGGGCGAAGCGGACCGGCTCAGTCGAGCGATCAACCTGCATGAACAGGCAGTGGCGGCGTTTCCGCCCGGCCACCCCGACCTCCCTCAGCGCCTGATGAACCTGGCCACCGCGCATATGACCCGGTTCTTCGGCTTGGACAAGCAGCGCGCCGATCTGGACCACGCTCAGGCACTGCTGAGACGCGCACTCGACGACATCCCCGCCGACTCCCCACTGCGCCCCGATGCCCTCGCGACCCTGGGCGCCTCGGCAGTCGCGAAGTTCCAGGTCACCGATGAACCGGCGGACCTGGACGGGGCCGTCGAACTGGCCCGGAAGGCGGTGCGTTCCTCGCAGGCCGGGACGCTGCTGGAGAAACGCACGGCCCTCCACCTCGCCGAGGCGCTGAGCAGGCGTCACACACGTCAGGGAGACACGGCAGCCGGGGCCGAGGCCACGGCCATCTTCCGAAGGCTCTGCACGACGACCGAGATGACCGACCCCCGGGTGAAGCGTGCCGCGAGCGTGGAATGGGCACGCTGGGCCGCTGGGCGTGGGGCCTGGGAGGAGGCGGCAGAGGCGTCCCGTGCGGCGACCGAAGTGCTGGGCGAGCTCGTGCGTCTTCAGGTGAGCCGCGGGCTGCGCAATCGCGTGATCGGGCAGAACCCGGACTTCGGGGCGTTCGCCGCCTACGCCCTCACGCGGTCCGGAGACCACGAAGCCGCGGTCATGGCGGTGGAGACCGCTCGGGCCGTTTCCCTCAGCGAAGCCCTCCAGCTTGGTTCCGCGGACATCAGTTGGTTGAGCGAGCATGGTCAGCACGATCTGGCCGAACGCTTCGAAGCCGCGGCGGCTCGCTGGCTGACCGCCGCGGGCGACGGGCTGGAGCGTGACCTGCTCGGCGGCACCCGTGTCGCGGACTTCGCCGATCACGACGCCGCTGCCAGGGCCGCCCGCACGGACCTCGAGGACCTTGTCGATGAGATCAGGAACACCACCGGACGGGCCGACTTCCTCAAGCCGCCAACCTTCGCCGACGTGGCGGCCGACGCGCCCGACCGGCTGGTGTATCTCGTCACGACCGAGTACGGCGGGGCGGCTCTCATCGTCGACAAGGGCGACGTCCGGCCGCTGGATCTACCAGCGCTGACGAGGGAGCAGGTCATCCGCTGGCTGATGGCGCTGATACAGGACGGAACGCTCAACTGGTGGACCCGGCTCGAGAACATCGCGCGCGAACTGTGGGACGCCGTCCTCGGCCCTCTCACGGAGGCATTGGGCCAGGGACCCGTGACGCTCATCCGAAGCGGCTATCTCGAACTGCTGCCGATGAACGCCGCGTGGACCCCCGCACCGGACAGGCCAGGGGGACGCCGCTACGCGATCGACGACCTGCCGATCCGCACCGTCCCGAACGCCCGAGTCCTCGCCACCGCCGCCGCCCGCGCCAGGCGCGCCGGGCAGACCAGTGTGCTCGCCGTCCAGGATCCTCAGCCCGTGTCGGCCCCGCCACTGAAGCAAGCGGCCTTCGAAGTAGCCGGAGTTCGCTCCCACTTTTCCGACAGTGTCGTCCTGGCCGGAGAACAGGCGGTTCCGGACGCGGTTCTTCCCCGCCTCAAGGACCACGACGTGGTTCATTTCGCCTGCCACGGCAGCGTAGACCTGTTCAACCCGCTCAACAGTTCGCTGACCCTTGCCAGCGACGCACCTCTGGAGCTCAGGGACATCCTCAGGGTCCGGCTCGGCGAGGAAAACCCCGTCCGCCTGGTCGTCCTCTCAGCGTGCGAGACGGGCGTGATCGGTCTGGACGTCCCCAACGAGGTCGTCAGCCTGGCAAGCAGCCTGCTCGAAGCTGGAGTGGCGGGCGTGATCGCCTCCCAATGGCGAGTCCCCGATCTATCGACCGCTCTCCTCATGTTGCGCTTCTACGCGGAATGGAAGACCAACGGCCACGCACCGACCTCGGCGCTCCAGGCGGCCCAGCACTGGCTCCGTGACACCACCAACAAGGAGAAGGCCGACTACTTCGCGCCAGGCACGCCCAACGGCCTGACGCCCGCGACGGCGCGCGGCCTGCGGCGCACCCTCATCCTGCTGGAGCCGGACCGCAAGGGCTTCGCCCATCCCGTGCACTGGGCCGGTTTCGTCTTCGTGGGGGCATGAACTGCCACGGGGGAAATGTGATGATGCCGTGACTTTCACCGAACGGGTCCCTCGGCTGCTCGGGTGGGACACTGCGATATGAGCAACCGGGGAGATGAAACGCCCTTTTGGTCCATTGCCGGTCGCATCGCCACCATAGGCGGCATCTTGGCGTTGATTGGGGTTCCGTCACTCTTGGCGCTGTTCAGCTGGTTCCACAACGAAAGTGGCACTTCATCCGCTGCGGGGACGCCGACTGCTGGCCCTGTGGCGGATTCCGGATCGGAGATGCCCACTCCACCCGCCTCTCACAAGAGCCCCCACGCATCCCCGTCGGAGACCCTGGCGATCAATTTGACAGTCGGCTCCGCGTACTGGGCGGGAAAAGGCAAAGTATTCGCCTGCGAAGAGATCACAGTTTTCTGTGTCGCAGTGGACAACTCGGTGTACGCGCCGGACGGCACGGAGCAGACGGGCGGCTGCCACCTGTCCTGGCAGCTATATTCGGGCCGTAAGCAGTTCGAACAGGGCGTAATTCAATATTGTGGCGTAGACACCATATTTCTAGGCCGCAAACCGATGCACCCTGGCCCCTACCAACTGCGGGTAGACGTCGAGCTGGACGACGGCAGGAGCGCGTCGACAAAGTACAACTTCACCGCCACTCCACGGCCTGCGGACTGACCGCGGGCACACAATGGACGTCCCGGGAAATGAATGAGCTTCTTCTGCGTTGCCGCTCCGGGGCGAGAACGGCTTCGGCAATTGGCGTCATGCGGTTTGGACTGCATCGGAAGCTGAGGAAGATCCGCCAGGACTTCAGGCGCGCGGTAGGCCGGACCGCTATGGCCATCTGCCATCCGGGCTCGACTCGATGGCTCTTGCCGAAGCTGCCAACGCTCTGTGCCAGCAGCCGCAGCGTGAAGACCGCCGTGTCGGCTGCCGGGTTGTCCTCGCGGGTGTCGGCCAGCTCTCCGCATCGGCGGACAGCAGCGAAGCGAGAGCGGCTCCAGTTCCTCGCGCGGGGCGGGCGGAGCGTTGACCAGCACGGCCTTGAGCGGGTTGAGCACTCGGGTGCGGGCTTTGACCGCGGCGTTCTTCGCCAACCGGAGCGTACGCAGCGCTTCCACTTCCCCGTCGCCGCTCTTCGGTAACGCCCGGGCAATGCCGGACAGCGCGGCCCGGGCGGCAGCATCAGCGTCGACGGCATCGGTCCTGCCACGGCGGTGCTGGGTGGATCGGTCGGGCTGGTTTTCCTCCACCACCGGAACCTGATGGGTCGCGAGAGTCGAGGAGGTGGCGGTAGCCGGCCGCCGTGGCCGGGAAGCTCCCCACTGCTCAGCAGGCCGCCAAGGTGGTCAAGGACAGCGGCCACGTACACGTCGTTGTAGGTGTCGACGCCGAGCACCACCACGCGTGGCTCAGCCACGGCCTCGCCACCGTGGACAGCAGGAAAGGCAGCAGGCATGCCGGCTCCGCCGGCCCAGGGCCGGCACGTGTCGCTCCGGCCGGGCTGACAGATCAAACACAAGGCACAAGCGGCCAGTGAGAGTGCGAGTCAAGCCGTGGCCAGAACGACACGGCCACCATCCTCACAGTCGCTGCCTACCAGAGACTCCCGGCCCAGCCAAGTCGCCCTTTCTCGGGATTCTCATCCTGTCGTCGCACCCACCACGACAGGAGTACCGCTATGCCGCACGCCAGCCGAGCATCCGAGACTGCCTTCCTGAACCTCCCGAAGGCCGCCGAGTACCTGGGCATCTCCCCCAACACCCTTTATGTCTGGCGGCATCGCCGACAGGGACCTCCCAGCTTCCGCATGGGACGACGCGTGATGTACCGCATCACAGCCCTCGACGCCTGGGTGCGCGCTCAGGAACAGGCGGATTCCCGCTCCAATCCCGCCCTCAACCCACTGGCCCAGAAGCAACAACGCCCCTCAAAGGTCGCGCGGTAAAGCAGCACTCTCACCCACCGCATCTCCCTGCAAGAAAGTGCCCGTGATGGGGATAAGAACCTGCCGCGGAGTGCGTTACGAACAACCAGCTCATGACCGACGCACCATCGGGAGGACCTCACATTGACCGGTTACATAGAAGACCGCTGGCTCAAGAAGCGGCCCGACAAGCAAACTGGCAAGAGGGAGCGGACCTCCCGCTACGGGATGGGACAGCGTTATCGGGTCAAGGGGATTCCTGGGGTCCAGGACCGGTCGTTCGACACCAGCGAAGACGCCAAGCAGTGGCTCGCCACCGCACAGACCGACACAAAGCGCGGTGAGTTCGTCGACCCGCGCGACGGCGAGATCCTCCTCGCCGACTACATCATCGATCACTGGTGGCCGAGCCGAACGGACGAGCCGTCGACCGCGGATCCCATGCGCAGTCGCATCTGGAACCACATCATTCCGATCCTCGGTGACTTCGCCCTTCGGGAGATCGACGCCTCGGCGCTGCGCTCGTTCGCCGCCGAGTTGCTGGCCCGGGTCGAGAGCTCGACGGCCGAGGTCATCTGGGGCCACCTCTCGTCCATCCTCAACAGCGCCGTAGACGACAAGCGCCTACTGCGGAACCCCATCAAGGTCCACAAGAGCGTCAAGGCTCCACGGCGTGCGGAGAAGAAAGCGAAGGCCTGGACACGGGTGGTCGTCGACGCTGTCCGCCTCCACCTTCAGGACCGCTACAAGTTCTCGGTCGACATCGGGATCGGCCTCGGTCTGCGCCAAGGCGAAGCCTTCGGACTGGCCGAAGGGGACTTCGACTTCGAGGCGGGCGTCGTACACATTCGGCGCCAGCTCAGGTGGGACATCAAGGGGAGGCCGTATTTCTGCCTCCCGAAGGGCGGCAAGACGCGGGAGGTGCCTCTGCCCCTCAACCTCGCCGCCCGAGCGCGTGACCACTTCCGGCGTTTCCCGTCCACCCCGTGCACCTTGCCGTGGCGGAACCCGGAACCCCCAAGCAATGCTCTGGAAGCCCGGCAGCGAAAGCCGATCACCGTGGAGTTGGTGTTCACGACGTCGCACGGCAACCGCATCTACTACCGGACATGGAACGACCGCAGCTGGAAGCCGGCCCTGGCAGCAGCCGGTCTCATCACGGCCGTGGGCGAGAAGGTCCGCCGGGACGGCGCCCGGATCCGGCGGACTCCCGTCTACGCGGCACAACGCGAGGACATGTTCCACGTCCTCCGACACACCTACGCCAGCGTGCAGTTGGAGGCCGGCGAGTCGATCGTCAGCCTGTCCGCGTGGATGGGACACTCCTCGCCGAAGATCACGCTCGACCACTACGCTCACTTCATGCCCGGCGCCGGTCAGCGGGGCCTGGCCGCGATGGACGCCTGGCTGGAGCAAGATCAACTGCGGATTGTCCCCGAGAAGTCCCCAGCAGCCGAGTGGATCAAGAAAGTGACCCTGAACCCGCAGGTCAAGGGAATCACCGTGCCTGAGGCCAGCATGAACGTGAAGTACAAGGAGACGGCGCGGGGCGGGCTGGCGGTGAACATCATCGAGTGCTGAGGGAAGGCCGGTTGGGCGCTTCACGCGGTCGGCGGTCCACTGTCCTGATTGCGTGAAACCTACAGAAACACCCCGCGGACCGGTCCGCTCCACTCATGGTCGTCGGCCTCAACGCCATGCGCCGCAAAGGGCGGTGCGAATCATTGGCTTAGGCTGTGCGACATGCTGAAGGAATCAAGTCGACGGCAGCGGCTGCTGGTGGCGCTCGTGGCGTTCGTGGTCTCCGCCACCGCGACCATCGTGGCCGCCTCCCTGCCGTCCGGCTCCTCCGCGGCGCCGCAAGGGGACGGTGCCGCATCCTCCTCCGCATCATCTTCCGGCAAGGTACGCGACGTACGGATGGGCATCGCGTACGGCGACACCCTGACCTGGAAGTCGGACAAGGCGCTGAACCGGGCACTCGACGACGCGGTCGGCGTCGGCGCGAAGTGGGTCCGGGTCGACCTGTCCTGGAACAACATCCAGCCGGAGTCCGCCGTCAACTACGAGTGGCACCGCTTCGACCGGGTCGCCAAGGCCGCCAAGGCCCACCGTCTGAACGTCGTCGCGGTGATCGCCTACACGCCGAAGTGGGCCCGGGTGGCGGGCTGTACGGGCAGTCAGAGCTGCGCGCCGGCCGACCCGGACACCTTCGCCGGGTTCGCCAAGCAGGCGGCCGAGCGGTACGCGCCGATGGGCGTGCACACCTGGGAGGTGTGGAACGAGCCGAACATCGGCTTCTGGAGGCCCGCGCCCGACCCGGCCCGCTTCACCGAGCTGGTCAAGGTGACCAGCCGGGCGCTGCGCTCCGCGGACTCCAAGGCGTATGTGGTCATGGGCGGTCTCGCGGGAATCAAGAGCGACTCCAAGGGCAACAGGCTGTCGCCGCTGGACTTCCTGACCGCCGCCGCCAAGCGGGGCGTCAACAAGTATGTGGACGCGATCGGCTACCACCCGTACAACTTCCCGGCCCTGCCCAGCGCGACCCCCGGCACCGGCACGGCCTTCGAGCGGATCAGCACCGTCCAGGGGAACCTGATGGCCGTACTGGACACGTACGGCACCCCCGACCTCCCGATCTGGCTCACCGAGACCGGAGCGCCGACCAGTGGGGCCGGCGAGGTGTCGGACGGCACGACGGTCACCGATGACACGGACCACGTGACCGAGGCCCGCCAGGCCGAGATCGCCGTCGACACGGTGAAGACGGCGGTGGCGAACCCGCACGTGGACGCGATGTTCTGGTACACCGATCAGGACCTGGCGCCCGCCGAGGAGAAGCTGAGGCCGACGCGTTACTACGGGCTGCGCCGCTACGACGGTTCGAAGAAGCCGGCCTTCGACGCGCTCAAGAAGGCGATCACCGATTACGAGGGAAAGCGGAAGCGGAAGTAGGGGCGGGCCGGGTCCCGCCGGGCCCTAAAGGATTCGCTCTGCAGGTTCCGTCCTACAGGGTTCGGCCTACCCCGTCCGTCCTACAGGGTCCGGAACAGATCGATGTAACGCTCCATCAGTCCGGTCCAGGCGAAACGGCTCTCTGCTTGCCGCCTCCCCGCCGCGCCGAGCCGGTCGGCGAGTTCGCCGTCGGACAGCAGCTCGCGGCAGGCGGTGGCCAGCGCCTTCGGGTCTCCGGGCGGGACCAGCAGTCCGGTCTCGCCGTCCGCCACGACATGCGGGATGCCTCCCACGGCCGAGCCGACCACCGGGGTTCCGCAGGCCATCGCCTCGACCAGCACCATGCCGAAGGACTCCGCCTCGGTGCGCGAGGGCAGCACCGCCACCGCCGCCGTCCGCATGACGCCGGCCAGCGCCTCGCCGGTCAGCTCCCCGGGGGCTTCCACCCGGTCGGCGATCCCGAGTTCCGACGCGAGCCGCAGATGGTCCGGGACCGCGTCACCGCCGCCGACCAGGAGCAGCCGGGCGCCGACGGTGTCGCCCGCCAACTGGGCGAAGGCCCGCAGCAGCACGTCGACGCCCTTCCAGGCCGACGAGCGGTCCATCCGGCCGACGTAGAGGACCGTACGCGGACGCCTGGAGGGCGGCTCTCCGGGTGTGAACCGCTCGGTGTCCACGCCCGGCGTGATCTCCACGGCATGCGGATGAGCGGCGGCCAGCGAGACCGGTGACACCGCGACCAGCACCCGCGCCCGCCGGAACACCCGGGGCAGCACCCACCGTTCGTACGCGCCGATGAGCCGGTCCGCCAGGCCGCTGCCCGGCTCGCCCTTGTGCATCGACCCCGCGTGGTAGGTCAGGACGGCCGGCCGGCGGCCGGAGACCGCGACCGCCAGGTCGGGGAGCCCGGGGACCGGGGCATGGGCGTTCACCACCTGGGCGCCGGTGCGGCGTAGCCAGTAGCGCAGTTGCAGCGGCCACAGCGGGCTGAGCGGGGTGTTGGACAGCCGCAGCCAGGCGCCGAGACGGATGACCTGGACGCCGTCCTCGACGCTCACCGAGGTCCGGCGCCCCGACAGGCGGGAGGTGATGACCACGGGCCGCAGGCCGGGGGCGTCTGCCACCGCGCGGGCGATCCGGGCGGCGTAGTTCTCCACGCCGCCGACCTTGGGCGGGTAGTAGGGCGCGACGACGGCGACGGTACGGAGGGGTTCCGCCCTGTGCGTGGGTGCGGGTGCGGGTGCCTCCGGCGGTTGTGGCCTGGCTGCGGGTTCGTCGTGGCTGGTCGCGCCCACGCGGCGGAGCCGCATATTCAGCACAGCCCCACGCCCCTGGCGGGGCGCGTCACCGGCGTCCCGCCAGTACGGCCCGGTAGTGCTCCTCGTGCGCGTCGATGACCGCGTCGAGGCGGTACCGCTCGGCGCACTGGGCCGCGCCCTTGCCGAGGCGTTCCAGCGTGGCGCGGTCGCCGAGCAGGGAGGACAGCGCGTCGGCCAGCCCCCGCACGTCTCCCGGGTCCACCAGCAGGCCGTTGTCGTCGGAGATCAGTTCCGGCAGGCCGCCGCAACGGGACGCCACCACGGGACGGCCGGTCTGGAACGCTTCCAGGACCACCCGCCCGAAGACCTCCGGCCACCGCGACGGCACGGCGACGACCGAAGCGGACTTGAGGCATTCGGTGATCTCCGCCTTGCCGAGCCAGCCCCGGAAGACGACCCGCCCCTGGGAGGTCAGGTCGGCCGCCAGCTCTTCCAGGCGCACACGGTCCGCGCCGTCGCCGACGATGACCAGCCGGGCCCCCGGATGCCGCTCGGTCACCTGCCGGAAGGCCGCGATCAGGACGTCGACCCCCTTGACGCGTTCCAGGCGGCCGGTGAAGAGCACGCTCCCGGTGTCGGCGATCGGCTCGTAGCCGAAGTCGCTGTCGGTGCCGTTGGGCACGACGAACAGCGGGACCCGGCCCACGTCGCCGCGCACGGTGTCGGCCATGTACTGGCTCAGCGCGAGCACCCGGTCCACGCCGCGCAGCCACACCAGGTAGCCGGGTCGTTGCATGAACCGCAGATACAGATAGCGGGCGGTGTCGGTCGCGCTGAGCCGGCCGCCGTCCACGGCGGTGCCGAGGTTCCAGCGCAGCAGCTTCAACGTCCAGTCCTCGGGGCCCCGTGCGGTCAGCAGGCGGGGGTAGCGCCGGGTGGCGGCCAGCACCGAGGGGCTGAACTCGCCGATGGTGTGCAGATGGACGACGTCCGGTGCGAACTCGGCCAGGATCCGCTTGAGGCGCCGGTAGGCCGTGTGGTGCCAGAAGTAGCCGAGCAGCCGCCTGGCCGGGCCGCCGTCCACCGCGGGCACGACGTGGTCGGCGAACAGCTCGTGCCCGGCCGCCATGCGGTCGGTCGCGACCACGCTCACGGTGTGGCCCCGGGCCCGCAGTCCTTCCGTGATCAGCCGGACGCTCTTCTCCGCCCCGCCGGCCTCGAAGCCGATGTTGACGATCTGCAGAATCCTCATGCCTGTGCCTCCGCGGTTCGGACATTCCCCGGCTCCGAGTCCGGCTCGGGGTCCGGCTCGGGGTCCGGCTCCGAGTCCGGCTCGGGGTCCGGCTCGGGGTCCGGCTCGGGGTCCGGCTCGGGGTCCGGCCCCGGCTCCGGTTCCGGCTCGGAGCGCCGTACGGCCGCGAGGCTGCGGCGCCGGTGTCCGAGGAGCGCCGCCAGGGCCACCAGGCCGGAGGCGAGGTTGCCGGCGGCCCAGGCCCAGCCGATCCAGACCAGGCCCCGCGGAGCCCAGAGGAGGGCGAGCGAGATCGAGACGGTCGCGAAGACGAGGTTGTTGACGACCAGTTGCCGCATCTGCCGGGTCAGCTTGAGCGCGAAGTTCGACCAGCTGGACAGGGCGACGGCCAGCGCGCCGAGAGCGAACACCATGAGCAGCGGCCTGGCCTCGGTCGCGTAGGAGCCGCCGAACAGCTTCAGGATCAGCCCGCTGCCCAGCGCCACCACCGCCGCTGCCGGGACCATCAGGGCCGCGATGACGGCGGCGGTCCTGCGCAGCAGTACGCCGATCCGGGAGGGATCGTGCGAGCCCTCCGCGAAGAGGGCCTCGCCGACCGAGAAGGACACGGCGTTGAGCAGGCTCGCGATCTGGAAGGCGACGTAGTAATAGCCGGCCGCCGCCGCTCCGAGCTGGTGCAGCACGATGAGCGGGACGACCAGTTGGGGCATCAGGTTGAGCAGGCTCGTGACATAGCTGGCGACGGAGAAGCGCAGGTGTTCCCTGAGCCTGGTGCCCCGGGTACGGAAGTCGAAGCGGAAGCCGAGCCGACGGCGCATCAGGAACAGCGAGGCGAGCACCGCCACCGCGGAGCCGCCACCCGCCGAGCCTACGATGCCCACCCAGCCGAGACCGACCAGGGCGACCGGCAGGGCGAGCTTGGTCAGCCCCTGGAGCACTCCGTCGACCAGCGCGTTGTACTGCGGGATACGGGCGCCGATGAAGACGGAGTCGGTGAGCTGGTTCACCGCGGCACAGGCGCAGATCACGACGAAGGCCGCCGCCAGCGGCAGCCGGTCCCGGACGAAGACCAGCTTCTCCCCGTACAGCGGCAGACCGGCCAGATAGACCGCGCCGACCAGGCACGACGATGTGGTCACCAGGGCGATCGACTGGGTCAGCTGGCCGTTGCGGGCCGCGGCCGGCGCCGGGAAGCGGATCAGCGTGCTGTTGAGGCCGAACAGGCTCAGATACGAGATCAGTGAGACCGCCGAGATCAGCGAGGTGGCCAGGCCCACCTGTTCGGGGCTGTAGAAGCGGGCGACCACGATCCAGAAGACGAAGCCCAGTCCGGCGATGGTCGCGGTGGACGCCATCAGGAAGAAGGAACTGCGGTACACCTGGTCGGCGGGCCGGGCGTGCCTGCCCTTGTGTCTAGCCATCGGTGACGTCCCGGTAGTACTCGACCAGCGCGCTCACATGCTCCTCCCAGGCGAAGGCCGTCGTCGCGTACTCACGGGAGTAGCGGCCCATGTGCGCGCGCTTCGGGCCGTCCCCGGCGAGGGCGGACAGCGCGGAGCGCAGCGCGCCCGCGTCCCGGGGCAGCAGTGTGACGCAGGTGGGGTCGAGGCGGTAGGGCGCGTACCCCGGGTCGTCGGTGGTGACGACGGGCAGACCGCTGGCCATGGCCTCCTGGACGGTGAGGGGGAAGCCCTCGGCGATGGACGGCAGCGCGAAGACGTCGCAGGCCCGGTACACCTCCGCGAGCTCCTGTGGGGTCAGCGCGCCGAGGTGGTGGACGCCGGGCCTGTCGGCCAGGGTGCCCGCGTTCCCGCCCCCCGCGAACACCAGGTCGAAAGCGTCGTCCTGGGCGGCCAGCAGCAGGTCGTACCCCTTCTTCGGCACCAGCCGGCCGGCGAACAGCACCAGGGGGCGGTCTCCCGGCAGGCCGAAGCGCTTACGGATGAGCTTCCTCTCCTCGTCCGAGGCGGCGGGCCGGAACTGCTCGGTGTCCACACCGTTCGCGAGGTGGCGGACCCGCTGGGGACGGGCGCCGTAGCGCCGTACGAAGTCCGCGACGGTGGCGTTGAGGGTGAGGACGGTGCGGGCCCGGCGCAGCAGGCCGCGCCCGGCGACCGCGTACACCGCGCGCTGCACGCCTCGTACGACGGCGGAAGGGTGCTGCACCAGGGCGACGTGCTGGGTGACGACGTGCGGGGTGCGGGTGAGCAGGGCGGCGAGCCCGGCGGCCCACGAGGTCAGATACAGGCAGTCGTGCACATGGATGACGTCGGCCCGGCGGGCCAGGCGCAGCGCGGCCGCAGGCAGCCGCGGCGACAGCAGGGGAAAGGGCACACCGGCCCGCTCGACTCCGTTCCAGGCCGCGACGCGCACCACCCGTACGCCCTCCTCCTCGCGGATCGAGGAGCGCTCGCCGCTGGTGAGCACGGTGACCTCGACGCCACGGGCGGCGAGCCGGACCGCCTCCTGGCGGACTACGTACTCGATGCCTCCGACGTGCGGCGGGTAGTAGTGGCTGACGAGGAGCACTCTCATCGGTAGATCCTCGCCCCCTCGCTGCTGTAGATGACGTTCTTGGTCGCGTCCAGGAGACCGAGGGGATAGCGGTAGGTGACCAGGTCGCCCTCGTAGGAGAAGGTCACCCTGTCGGTGCGCACGGTCGTGCTCCCGACCAGGACGTAGGCGTCGGTGCGCAGCGCGGTCGGGAAGAGGTCGCCCACGGCCGGGCCGGTGATCGTGGTCTGCTGCCGGTTGAAGGTGAAGCGGTCGGTCTGCACCAGGGACTGCTTGCCCTCGGCGTCGAAGCCGCGCACCAGCCAGTAGGCGGCGCTCCGCTCCTCGGCGGTCGGGTAGTAGATGTCGTAGTACTGGCCGGAGTTGCTGAGCTGCAGCTGCGCCGGGTAGCCGCCCAGTACCTTCGGCACCACACCGGTCAGGTCCAGGAAGAGCGCCGTGACCAGGGCGTACACCATCGCCATGCGCCGCCGCCCGGCCCAGCGCAGGACGGCGAGCAGGCCGGCGGCGATGAAGGGAGCGAAGAAGAACAGCCCCTGCTGGAAGGCGCGGAGCACTCCGTAGTCGGCCGACAGGGAGGGGATCACCGTGAGCAGCCCGAGCAGGGCCACGGCCCCGACGGTCAGCGTGGTCTGGTCGCGCACCGGCCGGAAGGCCCCTCGCCGCCCGAGGACGACCACCAGGAGGCCGACGCCCAGCAGCAGTTGGAGCAGGGCCGCCGCGGCCTTGCGGAGCAGGGAGTTGACCGTGCCGACGTCCACGCCGACCCCGTCGAGCGCCTTCCCGGCGGCGGTGAGCGGCATGTTCTCCTGCTTCACCACCGGGGTCCTGTAGGCGTCCACCGTCTTCAGGGGCAGGTATCTGCCCTCGGCACGCCCCTTTGCGGTCTGCTTCAGGTTCTCGGTGCGGTAGGCGTCCAGCCGCTGCTGCGGGGTCATGGTGGTCCCGCCGAACAGGCTGTAGGAGATGTCGGAGGAGCCGCCCTCGCTCTTCTTGCCCGGGTGCAGCGCGGTCTGCACGACGTCACTCAGCGTCGTCCGCAACTGCCCGCTGGTGTGGGTGACCGGACCGGCCCACACCAGTGCCATGGCCGCCGCCCCCGCCACGATCCACCAGGTCACGAAGGAGCCCGCCTTGACCGGGCGGTGCTTGCCCTCGTGCCCACGGGCGGCCCGGAAGCGCTCGGCCAGGCGCCACACCAGGTCGGTGACCAGGGCGACGCCGAGGATCGCCACGATGACGTAGATCGTCGAGTAGTGCGACAGCGTGATGCCGGCCAGCAGCCCGACGAAGGCGATCCGCCGGATCCGGAGCGGCCTGCCGGAGTCGGTGAGCACCACCATCGCGCAGCCGAGCAGCACGAAGGCGACTTCCTGGCGGCCCAGGAAGGTCATGTCGGACAGGAAGGTGGGGAAGACCATGAAGAGCACGGCCGACAGCAACGACACCAGATGCGGCGCGACGTTGCGCACCGAGCGGTGGATCAGCACCGGGGTGAGCGCGAACAGCACCGGCAGCACGATCTTGAAGATGTAGATGTCGGGGATCGCGGTGAGACGGAACACGCTGACCGGCAGCAGGGTGATGCTCAGACAGGCGTTGTACGCGTCCGGGTAGGTCGAGATGTCCCAGAGCGAGCCGCCCAGGGTGAGCCGGAAGTACTCGTACTCACGCTGCACGTCGTGGCCGGTGATGGACCAGCCGCGCAGCGAGTTCAGCAGCAGCAGCGCGGTCGCGGCGAGAAACAGCCCGGTTTCCAGCACCGCCACCGGGTAGCGCCAGCGGCGGATCATCAACAGCACCAGCAGCGCGGCGACGGCGATCAGGGCGGCCATGCTGACGGAGCCGCCGAGGCCGTTGTTCAGCCGGATCGGTCCGGCGACCGACAACAGGAGGGCCACGGCGGCGAGCCCTGCCACGGGGACCGCGCCCGGCGGCAGCCCGCCGCGAAGATCCATCAGAAGGACCCTGCGCCAGAACGCTCGTGGTTCCCGCTCCGCACGCTCCTCCTCCGGCGCGAACGCGCCGATCACGATCAGCGTCAGCGCCGTGGCCCCGGCCAGCGACACCTGGGTCAGCGGACGGTCCACACCGAAGAGCGGCAGCACGGTGTTGACGGCCAGGGCGACCACGATGTCCGTGATGACCGCCATGCCGACGGCGAGCAGCAGGCTGCCGTCCCTGGTGGACACCACGCGCGAGGCGACGCCCCGCCACAGCGCGACGGGCGCCCCGAACAGCAGCCACAGGCCGGCCACCGTCAGAAGTGCCCCGGGCACCCCGGGCAGCATCTCCACGACGCAGGCCACCGCGACGCCGACCAGCACCCCGAGGCGGCCCCGCACGAGGTCGGCGGGGCGCAGCCCGTCGGCCCGCCCGGCACCGGAGGCAGGGGTGGGGGTGGAAGCGGATACGGAGGCGGCAGCGCGCCGAGCGGCGCGGCGGCCCTCGGCCGCGGCGCCGTCCGCCGAGCTGTTGTCCGCCGAACCGTCGTCCGGAGCGTCCGGGGCGTCCGAGGCGTCCGAGGCGTCCGGCCCGGACAACGGCTCGCTGCCGGCTGCGTCCTGCCCGTCCGGATCGACCGCCCAGGACGGACGCCGGTCGGCACGCCGCCGCCCGGTATCGGCGGCGTGCCCGGTCTCGGCGGCTCCCTTGGCAGCCGCGTCGCGCGCTGTCACCCGCCGACCTCCGCGTAGACATCGTCGTAGACCCGCTCGACGCGGGCCGCCACAGCTTCCCAGGAATAGCGCTGGGCCGCCGCCGTGCTGCTCCGGGCGAGCCGCAGGCGCAGGCCCGGATCGGCGGCGACGGAGTCGATGGCGGCGGCCAGTGCCGCCGGGTCCGGGGCGGCCAGCAGGCCCACCCCGTCGAGCAGTTCGGTGGTGCCGGGTACGTCGGTCGCGATCACCGGCAGGGCGGCGGCCATCGCTTCCAGGACGACCAGGGGCATGCCCTCCTTCTCCGAGGGCAGCACAAAGGCACCGGCGTCCCGGTAGGCACGCACCAGGTCCGCGTCGAGCAACCCGCCGGAGAACTCCACGTCCTTGAGCCCCAGTTCGGCGGCGCGCGCCTGAAGTCTCTCGCGCAGTTCGCCGTCGCCGACGATCCGCAGCCGCACCGGTTCCCGCACCAGGGCCATCGCCTCCAGAAGCCGGGCGACGTTCTTCTGCGCGCTCAGCCGGCCGACGTACAGCAGCCGCAGCGGGCGCTGCGCCGCCTCACGCACCGGCATGAAGTAGCCGGGCCCGACACCGTTGGGCACCACGAACACCCGCTCGGCCCGGACCCCGTACGTCCGCGTCACGAACGCGCGCTGGGCCTCGGTCAGCACGATCACCCCGGCGGCGGCACGCATCGCCCGGCCGAGGACATGCTTCTTGTACGCGGGCAGCAACCGCCCGAAGCGGCCCGACGCATCCACGTCGAGATGGAAGTGGAGCAGGAAGCGCTGCCCGCGGAGCCGTGCGGTGAGGGCGACGAGTTCGGGCATCAGCGCGTGCGCGCAGTGCAGGTGCAGGACGGCGCCGCGGGGAGCGCGCCACAGCGAGACCGGGAGGCCCGGCGCGAGCGCGGTGTGCGCGAACTCGACCGCGCGGTGCCGCCGTACGGTGACCCGGCCGGTGCCGAAGCGGCGCGGCGCGCCGTTCGCGCCGAGCGCGGTGGTGACGACCCGGACGTCGTGACGCTGCCCGAGCTGCTGGGCGAGGTGCTCCACAACGCGTTCGAGCCCGCCCAAGTGGGGCGGGTAGTAGGGGGTGATCTGCAGAACGGTGCGTCGCATCAGGCTTCAGTCTCGTACGTCACGGGGTGCGGGTGGGGCTGGGGGTCGCGGTCGGCGCGACCGAGGGCGACGGCGTCACGAAGGAGTAGTGCAGCGACTGACGATGACCGACGAGGGCGACCCGCACCACGGCCACCTCCGCCGTCTTCCTGCCTACGCGCGCCACGACCGGCACCGGCTTGCCGTCGCGTGGCGCGAACTTCACCGTCTCCCTGCCCACCGGCTTCCCCTCGGCCGATTCCAGGGTCACCTTCAGCCGGTAGGAGGTGACGCCCGTTCCGTGAGCGTTCACCGCGACGGGGACGACCACCTTGCCCCCGTCGAAGCGGGGCGAGGAGGTGAAGTACAGCTCGGTGTACGGGGTCTGCTGCCGGGTGAAGGACTGGAGCAGCACCGTACGCACCGGCGGCACCGACCACAGTCCCGCGGCCAGCACGGCGACGACCACCAGAACCACCGCCAGACCCGCCGCCCGTCGGGCCGGCGAGTCCAGGGCGAGGCGCTGCCCGCGCCCGCTGCCCGTACGTGCCCGGCGAGCCCGGCGAGCCCGGCGAGCCCGGCGAGCCCACGACGGTACGGGAGCCGGATCGGCGTCCGCTTCCGGGGTGTCGGCCTGGCCGGACACGTCAGGTTCACCGGACACGTCAGGTCCGCCTGAGGCATCAGGCTCACCGGAGGCATCGGGCTCACCGGGCACGTCGGGTTCGTCAGGCTCACCGGCCACGTCAGGCTCGTCGGGCTCACCGGGTTCACCGGGCTTGTCGGGCAATGAACTCATACCGTTTCGTACTGGCCTGTCCGCCTGTTGGGCCGCCAGGACCGAGCGGGCCGGCTGGGCTGGTCGGGCTGGTCGGACGCGCCGACCTCTACGGCATCGGCCGACTGCTGCTCATGCCGCGGCCCGGGGACCAGGGTCTTCGCCACCGGGACCTCCTCCACCAGGTCCGTCGGAGCCACGTTGTCCGTCCGAGCCGGCTCCACGACCGGCGCGGCGGGACGACGGAAGCGGTGCTCGAAGAGCTGCCGCAGATTGGCGGCACCGTCGGGCAGCGCGTTGAGCTTCACCTCACCCTGGCGCGGGCGGTACTCGATGGGCACCTCGGCGTAACGGTAACCCGCCAGGGTCGCCGCGTTCTTGATCTCCTGGGAGAAGGCCATGCCACCGGAACGGACATCCAGGCCGTCCCACACATGGCGCCGGAAGATCCACATCCCTGACTGCGAGTCACGGAGCCCGTTGCGGAACAGCCGCCGGCTCAGGGCGCTGAGCGCGTGGTTGGCCGCGGTGTGCGAGGGCTTCATCGCATGGCGGTTCTCGCGCCGCAACCGGTCGGTCGTCATGAACTCGACGTCCTGCTCGACGAGCGTGCGCAGCAGCCGCGGCAGCGCGTCGAAGGGGTAGGTGCAGTCCGCGTCCCCGGTGGCGACCACTTCCCCGGTGGCGGCGCCGAAGCCCGCCATGTACGCGTTGCCGTAACCCTTCTCCGGCTGGTGCACCACGCGCGCCCCGAGTGCGCGCGCCACATCGGCGGTGCCGTCGGTCGAGGCGTTGTCGACCACGATGACCTCGGCGTCCCAGCCCTCCGCGGCCAACTCGGCCAGTGGGACGGAGGCGATGACGTCAGGGAGATTGGGTGCCTCGTTGTAGGCAGGAATGACCACTGACAGTGTTCTCACGCGTTGCCCTCCCCCAGGGCTTGCCCGGACGGATACCGAGCCCCGCGCCTCTCCTGGACGCTTCATCGCAGAAGGAGATGGCCACAGCGTGCGCTGTGGCCGGGAACGAGAACCTCGACGAACACGGAGAACGGTTCGTCCGTCAGATCATGAAGTGTTGAAGCAGTTGAGACCCTATTTCACCTTGGTGGAAATTGTTAAGGAAGTGACCGAGCTGTGACCGTGACTGACGTCACATCAGCCAGGAAGCGACAGGTTTGGCATCCCCGCCCGATCCGCCCTTGTGCACGTCGGCCACCTGATCCGGCGTCAGGGGCGTTTCCCAGACCTGGATGTGGCCCACGACGCCCGCCCAGTAGTCGCCCCACACCCCGTGCGTACGCGCCCGGCCGAGCTGCAACGGGCCCTTGCCCGCCCAGATGCCGCGAATCTTGGTGGAGTCGGCCTTCTTGTCGTTCACATAGAGGGTGATCGTCTTGGCCTTCGCGTCGTACGTGCCGGTGAGCAGCACCCACTCGCCGACCGTGCCGATGCTCTTGGCCGCCTTGGCCTCGTAGGTCGTGCTGTCCGCGCCACCCGCGGCGGTCTGCACCTCGAACACCCAGTTCCGGTCGTCACCCGACGCGTCCCGGCCAAGGTTGAAGGAGGACGAGTCACCGTCACCCTGGCTGATCGCGGAACGGGGGCTGTTCGGGGCCTCGTTGTAGACCCAGGCCGAGATACTGAAGCTCTTGGAGACGTCGATCAGCTGTGTGGAGGACTGGGCGTAGGAGTTGACGTTGCTCCGGAACCGGGCCGCGTAGCCGTTCCCCACATCGTCCACCGCGGCGTCCGGCCCGAGAGCGAGATTGTTCTCCCCGGACTTGTCCGCGAGAACGTTGTCCTGGCCCGGAACGGTGGGCGACTTCTTGCCGGACGAGGACGAAGGCGCGGTTGAAGGGCTGCTGGAAGCGGAAGCCGGCGGGTTTGGTTTGCCGTTTTCATGCCGGACGACCAGGAATCCGGCCCCGACCCCGAGCAGGCACGCCACCAGCGCGATCCCGCCCGTCCAGAGTCTCTTTCTGCGGCGCCGCTGTGCCTCGTTGCGCTCGGCCATGGCCTCCCAGTCCATGCCGCCCGAGAAGGAGGGCTGCTGATACGCGGGGGGCGGCTCATGACCGGCTTGCTGATATCCGGGCTGCTGATATCCGGGCTGCTGCCCGGACGGTATTTCCTGCTGTGGATACCCGTAACCGCTCGGCGCCGCGGACGGCTGCGGAGCAGACGAAGGGTTCCAGGGGTCCTGCCCGGGGGCAGCTGCCCCCTCCGGGTGTTCCGTGCCGTCAGTCATAAGCACGGATGCTAAAGCAGCGCCGCACCCCGCACGACTCCCCGTCTCCCCTTGGCCGTCGGCCCGCGCCACGGTCGACTCCGGCGGGGCAAGAACCCGGCGACTTCCGGGCGTTGGCGGACAAAGGGGTGGGGTGGCCCGAGCGCGGGAAAGGCCACAGTAAGCCCCTGTAGGTTGACCCCCCACAAGCACCGCCCCTGCCCCGTCCCCCCACGTCCGGAGGCGCCCCATGCTGCGCGGCATCGATGTCAGCTCGTACCAGTCGTCCTCGTACGACACGGACGGCCTCTCCTTCGTCTTCATCAAGGCGACGGAAGGCCGGACGTACACCAATCCCAGGCTGGCCGCACAGACGAAAACCGCCAGAGACGCGGGCCTCGTCGTCGGCTTCTACCACTTCCTCTGGCCCGGCAACCTGACCGCCCAGGCCGAGTACTTCGTGAGCAAGGCCCCCGAAAAGGCGGGCGACATACTCGCCGTCGACTGGGAGACGACCAGCGAGGGCACTCACGCGAGCAACGCCGAGAAGGACCGCTTCCTACGCAAGGTGAAGGAACTCCGGCCGAACCACCGGGTCATGCTCTATTGCAACCGCAACTATTGGCTGAATGTCGACGATACGTCGTACGCCGGTGACGCCCTCTGGATCGCCGACTACGTGACCGCCGGCAAGCCCCGGATAAAGGCGAAGTGGCGCTTCCACCAGTACACGGACGATCCCGTCGACAAGGACGTCGCCGACTTCGAGTCGAAGGCCGCCCTCCGCACGTGGGCGACGAGTGGCTGAGACCGTCCGGATCGAGCTACGGGCATGACAAAGCAGCGAGCATGACAAGGGCGCCCGCCGACGATGGTGGGCGCCCCTTGCCGTGGGTCACTTGTTGAGGTGGGCCCAGAACTCCTCGAAGGAGAGCAGCTTGTCGCTGTTGAGGTCCCGGCTGGCGATGATGGCCTCGGCCACCGACTCGGTGACGTTCCAGTCGCCGCCC
This sequence comes from Streptomyces sp. NPDC046862, assembly GCF_040704615.1. NCBI lineage: Bacteria > Bacillati > Actinomycetota > Actinomycetes > Kitasatosporales > Streptomycetaceae > Streptomyces > Streptomyces sp. NPDC046862. Next base: position 105,460 of record NZ_JBEYXP010000029.1, read on the forward strand.
TGGGCCAGAGCGGCCTTGAACTCGGCGGCGCTGATGAACCCGTCACCGTCCGTGTCGATCCGCTCGAACTGCTTGCGTGCTTCCTCGATGTCCGCCACCGGTCCGCCCCTTCATCGTGCTTTCGTGCGATACAGCCTTTGTTGGCGGGCTCAGACTAACCGGCCGAGCGGGCGCGCAGCGCGGCGACCACCCAGGCGAACTCCTCGGCGTGCGCGGGCAGTGGTTCGGTGCCCCGCACGAGTGCGGTGAGCTCCCGGAAACGGGCGAGTTCGGTGTGTGTGGCCGACTCCATCCGTTCGAGTACGTCGGCCCGGTCGGCGTTGCCCAGCAGCCGGCCCAGCACCTCCTCGGCGCGCGGTGACTCGGGGTCGATGCCCTGTTCCCGCGCCTGAGCCGCCAGCTGTACGAGGCGGCTCATGAACCACAGGGAGGTGCCGGGCGGCACCTCCGGCCCCCGGTCGGCGGCGTTGAACTCGATCATCCCGCGCATGCGTGCGCGGAAGCCTGGGTCCTGCAACAGCTCCGCCAGCTCCACCCAGGCATCCACCTGCTCGGGAGTCGGGTCGTCGGGCAGATCGGTGATCGCGAACCGCATCCGGGTGCGGATGTCGGGGTCCGCGGTGTCGAGTCCCCCGAAGGTCTCCTCCATGAAGTCGTCGATGATGCGTGTGCGTTCGGCGGCCGACAGCCGCGCCAGCTTGTTCATGAGTGTCGTCTCCTCGGCGGTCGAGCCGCGTCGCGCCACGGTCGACAGCACCGCCCTGGTCACCTTCAGGGCGCGGATCTGTGCGTCCAGGGCCGCCACGTGCGTGGCCGCGACCTCCGCGACCGTCGTCTCGCCCGCCACCACGCGGCGTACGTCGTCCAGGCCGAGGCCCAGTTCCCGCAGCGTGCGAATGAGTTCCAGGCGGGCCACCGACTCCGCGTCGTACAGCCGGTAGCCGCCCTCGCTGCGGGCCACCGGCTCCAGGACGCCTTCGTCCGACCAGTAGCGGATCGTACGCACGCTCAGACCCGTGGCCCGCGCCAGCCGGCCGATGGTGAGAAGTCCGGTGCCGTCTTCGATCATGTCTGCGAGTCTGAGCCTTCCAGTGGGTGGAGACTCAAGCGAGGGGGAGGGTGTCTTGGCCGGCACTCTGCGGGACATTCTGGACGCGGCGGCCCGGGGGGCATTCCCTCCCGCCGACGGGGGCACGACCGTCGTCCGTCAGCACGACCGTCGTGACGCCGGGGTCCTCGCCTTCACCGCGCACTCGGTGGTCTTCACGGACGAGGATCCGGAGTGGGTGCACGAGACGCTGGACTCCCTGGACTGCGACGCGCTGGCCGCGACCATGAACCCGCGGTTCCTGGCGGCGTTCATGGCGCGTACGGGGCGGTCGACGGACACCATCGACGTGATGAACGTAGGCACCCGGCTGACCGGTGAGCCGCCGGTGGCGTTGAAGGAGGTCGCCGATCCGGACCACCCCCGGGTCGTGAGCGCCCGGAAGCGGCGGGACGACGTGCGGGTGTGGTCGGCCGACGGCGGTGTCCTCGTCCTCGGGCGCGGGATCGGGGGGCGCTGGGAGGCGGCGGTCGAGGTGGACGAGAAGGTACGGCACCGGGGGCTCGGCCGGTCGCTGGCCACGGCGGCGCGGCATCTGGTGCCGGACGGGCACGTGTGGGCGCAGGTGGCCGCGGGGAACGCCCGCAGCGCGCGGGCGTTCCAGGCGGCGGGTTACCGGCCCGTGGGCGCGGAGGCGCTGCTCATCGCCCGCTGAGGCAGGGAAGAACCCTTTCTCAGTGCCAGGGCTCGTAGTGCGGGTTGCTCTCGCAATCGCTCATGATCTCGGTCTTGGTCTTCTTGTCGACCGGGCAGACGCCGATGACGTACTGCCGGGCGATCCCTCCGGGGAAGGCGACCTCTACCTGGTCGGCCCACTTGTGGGTGTCGCCGATGGTCTTGTTGACGTCGACGCCGCCGGGGGCGTCGATGTAGTAGTTGAAGCCGGACTTGTACCAGGTCTTGTACAGGTCGTGGTCGTACGACGTGGACACGTACGGCGAGGGCTGGTTGACCAGGACGTACTGCTCGATGTCGTACTGGCCGTCGATGACGTCCTTCGGGTAGAAGCCCTGCTCGAAGATCGTGGCCGGGGGGCGGCTGTCGCTGCGGTACAGCGTGCCGCAGGTCTTGCGCCAGGCGGGCTTCGGCGTGATGCGGGCGACGTCCACGCGGCGGTCGGCGGCGGCGTGGACCGGGTCGGCGAACTGGGGGCAGGCGGGGGCGGCGGCCTTGGTGGGCGCGGCGGCCCTGGCGGCTGCCGTGGCTTTGGCGGGCGCCGCGTCGGCCGGTTCGCTGGCGGGGGGCGTCGCGGCCGAGGTGGCGAGGACGGCCGACAGGGACAGGGCGGCGACGACGGCCCGGCGCCGCGGACGAGTGGTGATCATGAGGAGCACGATCGCTGTTCGGCGGCGACGGGCCGTGGATCCTCACCCGTACGGCGGCGTGTCAGGGCACGCGCTTGTCAGCGGAAGATACCCGTGTGGCCCAGCGAGTAGCGGCCCGGCTGCGGGTACACCGCGAGGCCGTGCGGCCCGCTGCCCACGGGGATGCGGGCGAGCTGGGCGCCGGTGCGGGTGTCGATGGCGTACACCTCGGCGTCGTAGCGGCCGGAGAGCCACAGGACCTTGCCGTCGGACGAGACGCCGCCCATGTCGGGGCTGCCGCCGTCGGGGAGGTGCCACTTCTTGGTGAGCTTGTTCTGGGTGAAGTCGAAGACGGAGATGGTGCCCTCGCCGCGGTTGGAGACGTACATCTCGCGGGAGTCGCGGCTGACGTAGAGGCCGTGGCAGCCCTTGCCGGTGGGCAGGAGCTCGGGGGTGGTGAACTTGTCGCCGTCGAGGACCCACATGCCGTGGGCCATCATGTCGGCGACGTAGAACCGCTTGCCGTCCGGGGAGACCTTCACGTCCTGCGGCATGGCGCCTTCGAAAGGGAGTTTCTGCTGGCCGACTACCTTCATCTTCTCGGTGTCCACCTTGAGCAGTTCGCCGCTGAACTCGCAGGACACGATGAAGTACCGGCCGTCGAGGGAGAAGTCGGCGTGGTTGACGCCGTAGCAGCTGACCGGCTCCGTCCTGAGGCGTTTCATGGTGTGCGGGTCGCGGAAGACCAGCTCGCGGTCGAGGGAGGCCATGACGACGGCGTACTTGCCGTTCGGGGTGAAGTAGAGGTTGTACGGGTCGTGGACCTCGACCGGCTTGCCCGCCCTGCCCGTCCTGGGATCGATGGGGGTGAGGGTGTGGCCCCGGTTGTTGTTGACCCAGAGGGTCTTCAGGTCCCAGGAGGGGACGACGTGCTGGGGCTGCCGGCCCACCGGGATCGTCTCGACGATCTTGTACGTGCTCGGGTCGATGACGGTGACGGTGTCGGACTCGGTGTTCGGGACGTAGACGCGGGACGGGAAGTCCTTGACGACCGGGGAGAGTTTTCCCGGGCGGTTGGCGGCGTAGGCGTCCTTGGGGTCGAGCACCGGGGGCATGCCGCGCAGGCCCTGGATTCGGGGCTGCTTCGGCGGGGCGGGCTTGACCGCGGGGTGGGTGGTTGTGGCGGGGGTGGTGGTGCGGTCCGGGGTGTCGGTGCCGCAGGCGGTCAGGGCGGTGGCGGTGAGGGCGGTGAGGGTGGCGGCTGCGATCAGGATGCGTCTGGGGATGCGGGCGGCAGTGGTGGGGGGCATGAGGTGGGCAGCTCCGTCGTGGTGATGCCCGGGGGGTGGGCGGTCGCGGGCATGCGCACCATTTAAGGGCGGCCGGTGGAGAATTTCGGTGATTCGTCCGATTGGCGGCTCGTACGGGTGGCCCTCCGGGGGGTGGGGTGGCGTCTGGGGTGGGTGGGTTGGTGCGGGTTGGGTGTGGCTGGTCGCGCAGTTCCCCGCGCCCCTTTAAGACCGCGCAGTTCCCCGCGCCCCTAAAAGACCGCGCCGCTCCCCGCACTCCCCAAGAAACTCGGCCGTTCCCCGCGGCCCTAAGACCGCGCCGTCCCCCGCGGCCCTGAAGCCACCCCCTCCGCGCCTCTGACCTCCTGCCCCCCGGCCCCGCCCACTGACCCCTCCGGGCCCTACCCCTTCAGCCCCTCCGGCGTTTGAGGAGCGGGGGTCCGGGGCGGAGCCCCCGAAAACGGGGTCCGGGGCGGAGTCCCGTGCGGGGTCGAAGGGGCAGCGCCCCTGGGGAGGGGACGGGTAGGGGCGGCGGGGGCGAGAACAAGTGCCCGTGCGTACGGGGCTAGCGGTCCGACACCCTCATCTCGAACCATGTCGTCTTGCCGCGAGGCAGCAGGTCGACCCCCCAGCGGTCGGAGAGTTTGTCGACGAGGAAGAGGCCGCGTCCGCTGATGTCCAGCTCCTGGACGGGCATGAGACAGGGAAGCCCCCGCGAGGGGTCGCGGACCTCGACCCGGATCCACCCCCGCTGGCGGCGCAGACGCAGCCCGAAGACACGCGCGCCGGTGTGCCGCACGGCATTGCCGACCAGTTCCGAGACGAGCAGGACCGCGTCCTCGGTCATCTTCGGCGAGTGCCCCCAGTGGCGGAGCACGACGACCTGGGTCAGCCGGCGCGCGGTGGCCGCCGACTCGGGCCGGGACGGCAGGGGAACCTCGGCCTCAGCGGGGTTGCCGAACAACTCCAGCGCCTTCAGCGCCCGTTCGTCCTCGACCGCAGGCGACCAGCGCGCCGCGGTCGCACTCCCGTGCCGCCGCGGCTGTTCGACACCCTCCAGCCCCGCCATGCCCCCATCATGGCCGCCCAGCGCTTGGTCCGGGGCCGTTCCACGGGAATACGCCCTCCGGGACCTTCCGCTCCCGGGGGGCGATTTGGCATATGCCAGAGGCATTCCAGAGAGGGTCGCTCACCGCCTGAGCTGCGACGATTCACCGGAAATCGGCAATCGCCCGCCGGTCATCCCATGCTTCACTTAAGGTTGTCTTAAGGTCCCCATAAATCCGCCCCTTCGAGGGACTCGGGTAAGACACCGCGTCAACTGCAAGTTGATCAGCGGAACTTGGGGGTGAGGTGTCACACGAACTTCGCCTTGCCCGGCCCCTCCTCCACGAAGCTCCGCATCCCGCGCTCCCGGTCCTCCGTGGCGAACAGACCCGCGAACCAGTTCCGCTCCACGGCGAGCCCGGTCTCGATGTCCGTCTCCAGGCCCGTGTCGATCGACTCCTTGGCCGCGCGCAGCGCGATCGCCGGGCCCTGGGCGAGCTTCGCGGCCCACTCGTGCGCCCGCGTGTAGACCTCGTCGGCCGGCACGACCCGGTCCACTAGCCCCAGCGCCAACGCCTCGTCGGCCTTCACCATGCGCCCCGTGAAGATGAGGTCCTTGGCCTTGGACGGGCCGACCAGCCGGGACAGGCGCTGAGTGCCGCCCGCGCCCGGGATCAGGCCCAGCAGGATCTCCGGCTGCCCGAGCTTGGCGTTCTCCGCCGCGATGCGGTAGTCGGCGCAGAGCGCGAGCTCACAGCCACCGCCCAGCGCGTAGCCCGTGACGGCGGCGACGACCGGCTTGGGGATGCGGGCCACGGCCGTGAAGGAGTCCTGCAGGGCACGGGAGCGCACGACCATCGCCGCGTGGTCCATGGCCTGCATCTCCTTGATGTCCGCGCCGGCCGCGAACACCTTCTCCCCGCCGTACAGGATCACCGCGCGCACGTCCGCACGGTTCGCGGCCTCCTCGGCGAGCTCCTTGAGGCGGTCCTGGGTGGCGATGTCCAGCGCGTTCATGGGCGGGCGGTCCAGGCGGATGGTGCCGACGCCTTCGGCGACTTCGAGATGCACAGTCATGCAGGCAGGTTAACGGGCACTAACGGCAACGGCCCCGGTGCCGTACCTCACACCGGGGCCGTACGTACGTCAGCGAGAGCTCACGACTTCCACTTCTCCCACGACATGTTCCAGCCGTTGAGCCCGTTGTCCGGGTCGACGATCCGGTCCTTGGAGTTCTTCACGATCACCACGTCGCCGACCATCGAGCGGTTGAAGAACCAGGCCGCCGAGATGTTGCTGTCGTAGCCGCCCTTCACGTCGCGCAGGCCGATGCAGCCGTGGCTGGCGTTGTAGTTGCCGAAGGCGTCGCCGCCCCAGTAGTTGCCGTGGATGAAGGTGCCGGAGGTGGTCAGGCGCTGGGCGTGCGGGACGTCCTTGATGTCGTACTCGCCGCCGTAGCCGACCGTCTCGCCGTTCATGCGGGTCACCGTCAGGCGTTCGCTGATGACCATCTGGCCGTTCCACGTCTCGTAGCCGGGCTTGCCGGTGGTGACGGGGATGGTCTTGATGACCTTGCCGTCGCGTTCGACGGTCATCTTCTTGGTCTTGACGTCGACGGTGGAGATCTGGCTGCGGCCGATGGTGAAGGAGACCTTCTTGTTCTGCTCGCCGTAGACGCCGGGGCGGCCCTCGACGCCGTCGAGGTCGAGTTCGACCGTCACCTTCGTGCCGGGCTTCCAGTACTTCTCGGGACGGAAGTCGAGGCGGTCGTTGCCGAACCAGTGGCCCTCGACGTCGACGGCCGGTTCGGTCTTGATGCTGATGGACTTCTCGACGTCCCCGGGCTCGGTGATGCCGCGGGTGAAACGGAGCGAGAACGGCATGCCGACGCCGACCGTGGAACCGTCCTCGGGGGTGAAGACGCCCACGAAGGTGTTCTTCGGGGTCAGTGTGGTGAACGAGGACTCCTCGGTGGCCTTGCGGCCCTCCTTGTCCTCGGCGACGGCGTGGACCGTGTACTTGGTGTCGGAGGCGAGGTGGGTCGACGGCTCCCAGCCGGCGCCGTTCTGGGTGATCTTCCCCTCGATCGCGTCACCCTTGGCGTTCTTGACCGTGACCTCGGTCAACTTGCCCTTGGCGGCGGTGACTTTGAGGGCGCCGTTGGTCTTCACGTCGTCGGCGCCGCTCTTCGGGGATATGGTCACGACGGCCTCGGAGGCCTTGCTGCCCGCCGTGCCCGCAGAGCCCTTGCCGTCCTTCCCCTTCTCCGAGCCGGAGTCGGATCCCCCGCCGCACGCGGACACCGTGAGGAGCAACACCCCCAGCAGCAGCGCCAGTATCCCCTGGCTCCGCCGGCTCCTCCGCGTCCGCGCACCAAGCGACTCCCCCGATATCGGTCGCGCGTTCAAGTTCGTGTCTCCCCTCGCACGGCCTGTTCAGGCCCGCACCCCCAACGCGTCGCGCGCGTTTGTGCGTACATTAACCGCAAGATCGGGATGGAATGGGCCTCGCCATTGTCACTGTTCAGTCCCAAGTAGGACCGTTCCGAGCGCCATCCCGTTCCATGCGGCTCCCCCTTGTTCGCGTCCCCCTATGTCGCCGCCATACCGGGTTACTTCACCGCTCCGCCCGCCTTCCACTCCTCCCAGCCCATGTTCCATCCCCCGAGCCCGTTGTCCGGAGCGACCTCCTTGTCATGGCTGTTGACGACCTCGACGACGTCCCCGATGAGGCTGCGGTCGAAGAACCAGCCCGCAGGCGTGTTCGAACTGCCGCCCTTCACGTCGCGCAGACCCACACAGCCGTGGCTGACGTTGGTGTTGCCGAAGGCGCCCGGCGCCCAGTAGTTGCCGTGCAGGAAGGTGCCCGAGCGGGTGAGCCGCATGGCGTGCGGGACGTCCGGGATGTCGTACTCGCTCTTGCCGTCGGCCTTCTTGAAGCCGACCGTGGCGCCGTCCATCCGCGTCACCTCGAGCATCTCGGTGACGACCATCTTCCCGTTGTACGTCGTCGTCGCGGGCGCCCCGGCCGTGATGGGGACGGTGGCGAGGAGTTGGCGGCCGCGGCGCACCTTCATGGTGTGGGCGGCCGCGTCGACCAGGCTGGCCTGGTGGCGGCCGACGGTGAACGAGAGCGTCCTGTGCTGCAGGCCGTACATGCCGGGTGAGCCCTCGACGTCCCTCATCCGCAGCCCGACGGTGACCCGGGTGCCCGGCTTCCAGTAGTGCTCGGGCCGGAAGTCGACCCGGCTCGGGCCGAACCAGTGCGGCCGGATGTCCACGGCGGGCCGCGCGGTCACCTTGATGGCCCGCTCGACGGCCGCCCTGTTCTCGATCTGCCGGTTGAACTCCAGGGACACGATCATGCCGGTGCCGACGGTCGCGCGGTTCTCCGGCATGACGTAGGCGATGAAGCGCTTCTCGGGGACGTGCGTCGTGAACGTGGCGTGCCGGGCCGAGCGGCGGCCGGCGGCGTCGAGGGCGACGGCGTCGACGGTGTACCGCGCGGCGAGCGCGAGTCTTCGGGTGCCGGAGCCGGTGGGGCGCCAGGTCAGTCCGTCGGCGGAGACGCGCCCCGGCACACGCGACTCCTGGGCGTCCTGGGAGGCGACGACCTTCACCGACTCCAGGCGCCCGCTGGGCACCCGTACCTCGAACGGTTCGTCGGCGCGCACGTTCCTGCTTCCGTCCGCCGGTGTGACGCGGATGATGCCGTTCGGTGCCCCGGGCTTGTCGTCGAACTCCTCCGGCGTGCACCCGGTGGCCGCGGCCACCAGTCCCGCCCATGTCAGTACGGCAGCCAGCGTGAGCCCGGCGCGTCGGGGAGCATGTGTGGTGATGGGCACTCGGACCTCTGTCTTTCCGGCCGGGGGGCGGGCACGGTGTCCCCCGGAAAAGTGCAGTACGTGCGGCCCAACGACGGCACACGCCCCGGGGAAACGTGAGTGCGAGCCACCGTCTGGGCAGAACAGTGGGGAGAACGACGCGGTGGGGGACCTACGGCAGGCGGACGAGCCGGAAACACAGCCGCCGTACACCCTGTCAGCCATCGTTCAGCCGAGCCGCAGGAGGCCGTGAGGTGGCGAGCGCACCCGAGCAGGAGGCAGTCCAGGAGGGACGCGGACCGTCCGCACACACGGCCGCCGTGCTGAACGGCAGGCGGCGCACGGCGGACGACACCCCGCAGACGCCCGTGTGGCCGGGGGCTCCCACGCCTCTCGGAGCACGGTTCCGGGTGGGACCGGACGGAGTGGCGGGCACCAACTTCGCGCTGTGGTCGGGCGGGGCGGAGGCGGTGGAGCTGTGTCTGTTCTCCGAGGAGGGAGTGGAAACGCGCGTCCGGCTCACCGAGCTGACGCACGAGATCTGGCACGGCTTCGTGCCGGGCGTGCTGCCCGGTCAGCGGTACGGCTACCGGGTGCACGGCCGCTGGGACCCCTGGACCGGCGCCCGCTGGAACCCGGCGAAGCTGCTCCTCGACCCGTACGCGCGTGCCGTGGAGGGCGACTTCGGGCTGCCGCCCGAGGTGTACGGGCACGTCCGCGACTGGCCCCAGCAGCAGGTCGCGGACACCGTGCGCGACGACCGGGACTCGGCGCCGTACGTGCCGAAGGGAGTCGTCGTCCACGACGACGCCCCCGACGACGAATGGACCGACGACCGCCGCCCGAAGACGCCGTGGGCCGACTCGGTGATCTACGAGCTGCACGTGCGCGGCTTCACGAAGTCGCACCCGGGGATCCCGGAGGAACTGCGCGGCACGTACGCGGGACTGGCGCATCCGGCGGCGATCGAGCACCTGGTGAAGCTGGGGGTGACGGCCGTCGAGCTGCTGCCCGTGCACCAGTTCGCCCACGAGGACCACCTGCTGCGGCGGAGCCTGCACAACTACTGGGGCTACAACTCGATCGGCTACTTCGCCCCGCACGCGGCGTACGCGGCGTCCGGCACGGCCGGCCAGCAGGTGGGCGAGTTCAGGCGGATGGTGCGGGCGCTGCACGCGGCGGGCATCGAGGTGATCCTCGACGTGGTCTACAACCACACCGCGGAGGCGTCGGAGCTGGGCCCGATGCTGTCGCTGCGCGGGATCGACAACCGCGGCTACTACCGGCTCCAGCACGACTCCCGCCGGTACGCGGACTACACCGGCTGCGGCAACACCCTGCACGTGGTCCAGCCCCACGTCCTCCGTCTGATCACGGACTCCCTGCGCTACTGGGTGACGGAGATGGGAGTGGACGGCTTCCGCTTCGACCTGGCGGCCGCGCTGGCCAGGTCCATGCACGACGTCGACATGCTGTCCCCGTTCCTCGCGGTCATCGCGCAGGACCCGGTGCTGCGGCGGGTGAAGCTGATCGCGGAGCCGTGGGACGTGGGGTCGGGCGGCTACCAGGTGGGCGCGTTCCCGCCCCTGTGGACGGAGTGGAACGACCGGTACCGCAACGCCGTACGCGACTTCTGGCGCGGCGCCCTTCCCGACGTACGGGACCTGGGTTACCGGCTGTCGGGGTCGAGCGACCTGTACGCGTGGGGCGGCCGGCGCCCCTACGCGTCGGTCAACTTCGTCACCGCGCACGACGGGTTCACGCTGCGCGACCTGGTGTCGTACGAGCGCAAGCACAACGAGGCGAACGGCGAGGGGAACCGGGACGGCACGGACGACAACCGCTCGTGGAACTGCGGGACGGAGGGCGAGACCGACGACGAGCGCGTCCGCGCCCTGCGCCGCCGCCAGCTGCGGAACCTGCTGACCACGCTGCTGCTGTCGACGGGTGTGCCGATGCTGGTCGCGGGCGACGAGCTGGGGCGGACGCAGGGTGGCAACAACAACGCGTACTGCCAGGACAACGAGATCAGCTGGCTGGACTGGGGGCTGCTCGAGGAGCCCGGCTGGAAGGCGCTGTTCGACCTGACGTCCCGGCTGATCGCGCTGCGCCACGAGCACCCGGTACTGCGCAGGCGGGCGTTCTTCTCCGGGCGCGCGCACTCGGCGGACGGGCTGCGGGACCTGGCGTGGTTCACGGCCCGGGGCACCGAGATGACGGAGCGGGACTGGTACGCGCCGGCGGCCACCCTCGGCATGTACCTCTCCGGCCGCGACATCCCCGGCCGTGACGAGCGTGGCGTGCCGGTGGTCGACGAGAGCTTCCTGGCGGTGCTGCACGCGGCGGACCGCCCGGTGTCCTTCGCCCTGCCCGGCCCGCCGTGGGCCGAGCGGTACGAGGTGCTCGTCGACACCTCGCGCGAGGACCAGCGGGACCCTCCGGGTGTGGAGCACCGGGCGGGGACGGAGATCACGGTGCCGGCGCGGGCGGTGCTGTTGCTGCGGGTGCGGGAGTGAGGTGGCGGTCGCCCGGGGGTTCTTTCGCCCCCGCCGCCCCTACCCGTCCCTCCCCCACTCTCGGCTCCGCTCGAGCGGGGGGGACCCCCATCCGGGGCTCCGCCCCGGACCCCGCTCCTAGAACTCCCCCAGCTACCGCCGGGAGGTGCCCCCAAGGGGCTGAAAATGCAGGTCGTAGGACCATCGGCCGATTCCACTCGGGCTAAAACTCGGTGGGCAGTGTCAGTGGTGGTCCGTAGGCTCCGATTGATGCCCACACAACCCGCCCCCGCAGAGGACCGGACCGACCCCGACGACTCCACCGACCCCGCCGAACGAGCCGACCGCTCCGCCGTACGGACCCTCCTTCGCCTGTGGCCGTACGTCCGGCCCGTCCGTGTCCGGCTGTTCACCGCCGCCACCGTCGCGGTCCTCGCCTCGTGCGTGGGTCTGGTGATCCCGCTCGTCCTGAAGTGGATGGTGGACGGGCCGGTCGCCGACCGCGACCCGGCCGGCGTGTGGCTGGGGGCGCTGTACCTGCTGCTGCTCGGGCTCGCCGAGGCGGGGCTGTTCGGGCTGCGGCGGTGGCTGGTGGCACGGCCGCTCGCGGGTGTCGAGGCGGGGATGCGGGCGGATCTGTACGGGCACCTGCAGCGGCTGCCGGTCGCCTTCCACGACCGGTGGGCCTCGGGACAGCTGCTGTCCCGGGGGACGACGGACCTGATGCTGCTCCGGATGTTCCTCGCCTTTCCGCTGACGTTCCTGCTGGTCAACGGGGTGACGATCCTCGTCGGCCTGATCATCATGCTGCTGCAGGACTGGACGCTCGGGTTGGTGATCCTGGGCCCGGCCGTGCCCGTCATCATCACCTGCGTCGTCTTCGAGAAGCGGTACGCCGGCGTGGCGCGGCTCGCCCAGGACCAGGTGGGCGATCTGACGACGGTCGTCGAGGAGAGCGTCCTCGGGATCAGGATCATCAAGGGGTTCGGGCGGCACCGCAGCCAGGCGCGTGCCTTCCGCGATCTGTCCCTGACCCTGCGCGGGACGGAGCTGCGCAAGGCGCGGCTGCTCTCCGTGATCTGGGGCGTGATCATCGCCCTGCCCGAACTGGCGATCGGCGCCGCGCTGGTGCTCGGCACGGTCCAGGTCTCTGACGGCGAGCTGTCGGCCGGCACGCTGGTCGCCTTCCTGTCCACCGCGCTCGCCCTGCGCTGGCCGATCGACTCGATCGGCTTCCTCCTGGCGATGACCCAGGAGGCCGCCACGGCGACGGAGCGGTACTTCGAGGTCATGGACGCGGAGCCGGAGTCGGGGACGGTGCGGACCGGGCTCCCGCCCGAGGACGCCGGTCCTGCCGAGGACGCCGGTCCTGCCGAGGACGCCGGTCCTTCCGAGGACACCCGCCCATTCTCCGACGACGCCCGTCCGCTCTCCGAGAACGCCGGGCTCCGCTTCGACGGCGTCCAGTTCCGTTATCCCGACGCCCCCGAGGGCTCCCCTCCCGTCCTCGAGCGCATCGATCTCCACATCCGCCCGGGCGAGTCCATGGCGCTGGTCGGCGCGACCGGCAGCGGCAAGACGACACTCACGGCCCTGGTTCCCCGGCTGCACGAGGTGACGTCGGGCCGGATCACGCTGGACGGGCGGGACATCGCCGCGATGCCCCGAACGACGCTGCGCGAACTCGTCGCCGTGGCCTTCGAGGAGCCCACCCTGTTCTCCGCGAGCGTCGGGGAGAACGTGCTGATGGGGGCCGACGACCGTGCGGGCAGGGGCGAACTGGACCGGGCGCTCGCCGTCGCCCAGGCCGGCTTCGCGCACACCCTGCCCCAGGGCACCGACACCCAGGTCGGCGAGCAGGGCCTGAGCCTGTCCGGGGGCCAGCGGCAGCGGCTCGCGCTCGCCCGTGCGGTCGTGGGCCGGCCCCGCTTCCTCGTGCTGGACGACCCGTTGTCCGCCCTGGACGTCCACACGGAGGCCGCGGTCGAGGCGGCCCTGCGCCGGGTGCTCGCTCAGACCACGGCGCTGATCGTGGCCCACCGCCCGTCCACGGTGCTGCTCGCCGACCGCGTCGCCCTGCTCTCCGGGGGCCGCATCACCGCCGTCGGCACCCACCACGAACTGCTGCGCACCAACGCCGAGTACGCCTGGCTGATGTCGGGCGCGGACGGAACCGACACCCAGGAGACCGCCGACCGCCGCGAGGAGGCCCACCGATGACGGCGCCCACGACTCCCGCGCCGACCACCACCGACGGTGACGACCTGGACGCCACCGGGCCGACCGGCGGCGGTGACCCGTTCGACCACGACGTCCTGCCCACTCCCCCGGGCGCCACGGGCACGCTCCTGCGCTCCCTGCTCGCCCCGATGAGGGCCCGCGTCACCCTCACCACACTCCTGCTGCTGCTCCAGCAGGCGGCCGTGCAGGCGGGCCCGCTGCTCGTCGCGTACGCCATCGACACCGCCGTACCCGCGTTCCGTCGCGCCGACCACGGTCCGCTGATCGCGGTGGCCGTGGCCTACCTGCTGTGCTCGGTGGCGTCCGGCGGGCTGCAGTACGCGTTCATCGGCACCTCCGCCCGCGTCAACCAGGACGTGCTGCTCGACCTGCGCGGCCGTATCTTCCGGCACGCCCAGGCACTCAGCGTCGACTTCCACGAGCGCTACACCTCGGGCCGGCTGATCTCCCGCTCCACCACGGACGTCGAGTCGCTGCGCGAGCTGCTGAACGAGGGCCTGCAGGAGCTCGTCACCGTCATCCTGTCCTTCGTCTACATCTCGGCGATGCTGCTCTGGCTGGACCTCGGTCTGGGCACGGTCGCGGTGGCGTCGTTCGTCCCGCTGTACGCGCTGGTGCGGATGTACCGGCGGCGCGCGGCGCGCGTGTTCACGCTGCGTTCGACCGCGATCGCCGCCGTCATCGTGAAGTTCGTGGAGACGATGAACGGGATCCGCCCGGTGCGCGCGTTCCGCCGCGAGGCCGCCAACGACGCCGAGTTCAGGGCTCTCAACCACCGTCACGAGCGCATCAACGGCGACGGCATGCTGGAGATGGCCCGCTACGTGGTCGGCTCGCGCGTCGTCGCCAACATCGCGGTCGCCGGGATCGTGCTGTGGGGCGCCTACCGGGTGGCCGACGGCACGCTGGCCCTGGGGGTGCTGGCGGCCGCGGTGCTGTACCTGCGCCGGCTGTACGACCCGATAGACCGGCTCGGCATGTTCCTGAACTCCTATCAGTCGGCGGCGGCCTCCCTGGAGAAGATCGCGGGCCTGCTGGCCCAGACGCCGTCGGTGCCGGAGCCGTCGGCCCCCAGGGAACTGCCCGTTCTCGCATCCGAGTACCCGGGCCGCGAGGTCGTCTTCGACGGCGTGCGCTTCGCCTACCGCACCGGCGGCGAGGTGCTCCCCCGCTTCGACCTGACCCTCCCGGCCGGGCAGACGGTCGCCGTCGTCGGCTCGACCGGCGCCGGGAAGTCCACCCTGGCCAAGCTGCTGGCCCGCTTCTACGACCCCTCCGACGGCCGGGTCCTCCTCGACGGTGTCGACCTGCGCGACCTCGCCGTGCCCGAGCTGCGGCGCGGGGTCGTGATGGTCACCCAGGAGTCGTTCCTGTTCTCCGGCACGGTCGCCGAGAACATCGCCATCGGCCGCCCCGAGGCCGGCCGTGAGGACATCGAGCGGGCCGCGAAGGCGATCGGCGCCCACGACTTCATCAACGCCCTGCCGGAGGGGTACGACACGGACGTCCGCAAGCGGGGCGGCCGTATCTCCGCCGGTCAGCGGCAACTCGTCGCGTTCGCCCGGGCGCTGCTCGCCGACCCGGCTGTGCTGATCCTCGACGAGGCGACCAGCTCGCTGGACATCCCCGGCGAGCGGGCCGTCCAGCGCGCCATGTCGACCGTGCTGAAGGGCCGTACGGCCGTCGTGATCGCCCACCGGCTGTCCACGGTGGAGATCGCCGACCGGGTGCTCGTCATGGAACACGGCCGGATCGTCGAGGACGGCACCCCGGCCGAACTCGTCGCGGGCACGGGGCGGTTCGCGGACCTGCACCGCGCCTGGCGGGACAGCCTGGCGTAACGGACCGGGTTCTGGGATCCGCGACTTCGTTAGCAATGATGGTGGTTCGTTAGCAGTGGACCAGCAAATCCGTGATCCTGTTGGCAATGGCTACGGACAGTGGCGATCTCCGTCGGAGCCTTGAGAAGTCCAGCCGCCCGGTTCGTGGTCTGGTGCTGAATGGAGATCGAAGAGCGTGTGGTCAAGGGGTACGGCGCCGGTGTGGTGAGCATTCCGAAGCAGACGAGGGGGTACGTGCTGCTGAAGGAGCTCAGCCGGAGGCCGTGCGATGTTCCGCAAGCAGGTCGACCTGCCCGGGGACACCACCCCACGGGCGCGGGGTATGGCTCCGACGCGGGCTTGTGGCGCCCAGGTTCCGACCGGACGGCGCCGTGGTTCAAGTGCGCGCTGCGTCAATCTTCCTAAGCTTCGACAGCAGAGGGACCCGACTGTTTCGGCGACAGGGGGAACACCCCCGCTGTTCCGGGACCGGTGAACACAACGACACGAAGATCCGTCCCTATTTCCCGAAGTCCTTGGTACATGATCGGCTCCTTGATCGCCGAGCCCAGCCTTCTTTCCGAACCCGGCTGGTCGGGCAAGGCTGCCGTGGAAAGCGAAGACATGATGAGCAATGACCCTTATGACTATGTCGTGGTGGGAGCGGGAACCGCGGGATGCGTGATCGCCTCCCGGCTCTCGGAACGCTCCGGCGTGCGGGTACTGCTGGTGGAGGCGGGAGCCCGCGACGCCACCGAGACCATGGCGTCTCCCTGGGGTTTCCTGGTGCCCGACCCGGCATCCCTGTGGCCGCACACCATGACCATGCCGACCGGTACGGGCAGCGCAGTGGAACTGCGGCGCGGCAAGGCACTCGGCGGATCGTCGAGCGTCAACGGCCTCCACCACCTGCGGGGGCACCGCTCCGGTTACGACGCCTGGCCCGGCCTCGGTGGGACGGGCTGGGGTTTCAATGATCTGCTGCCCTACTTCCGCCGCAGCGAGACCGCTCACGGCCGTGATGCCTCCCTGCGGGGCACCGACGGGCCGGTCTTGGTCGCCCCGGTGGCGGAACCCCATCCTCTGACCGCGGCGTTTGTCGACGCTGCGGTGGAGGCCGGGTTCACACGCGCCGACGACATCAACAGCGGGCTGGAGACCGGGTTCGGGTGGAGTGACATGAATCTGCCCGGCGGCGCCCGCCAGAGCGCGGCCGACGCCTACATCCGTCCGTTCCTCGACCGGCCGAACCTGGATGTCGTCACGGACGCGACCGTGCAGCGGCTGCGCACCACCACGGGCCGTTGCACCGGCGTCGAGTACACCGTCGGCGGCGAACACCGGTCCGTCGAGACCACCGAGGTGGTGCTGACCGCGGGAGCCATCAATTCCGCACACCTCTTGCTGCTGTCGGGAATCGGCCCGGCACGCCACCTTGAGGGTCACGGCATCGACATCGTCGCCGACCTGCCGGGCGTGGGCTCCCATCTGCAGGACCACCCGATGGTCGGCGTGGTGTACGAGACGGCCGAGCCCGTACCGTTCGTTCCTGCCAACCCGCCGAGCGAAATGATGGGCCTGCTCCACAGCGATCCCACCGCGGCCCGGCCGGACCTTCAGATCTTCTTCGTCCCCGCACCGCTCCCGTCACCCTGGGGCGGACTCCCGGCCAACGGCTACACCATCTGTTTCTCCGCGGTGGCTCCGCACAGCAGCGGCACCGTGCGCCTGTCCGACGCACGGCCCGGCAGCGCTCCCCTCGTCGACCCCCGGTACCTCGAAGACGACCGCGACCTGGAAGTCATGCGCAGGGGCCTGGCCTTGGCGCGCCGGATCGGCACAGCCGACGCACTCGCCGAGTGGCGGAAGCAGGAAGCGGTGCCGGGCTCCGGGACGAGCCGCGAAACCGAGGACGAATTCATCCGCAAGTCCCTCGGCGCCTACTTCCACTACACCAGCACCTGCCGCATGGGAACCGATCCCGACGCCGTCGTCGACCCCGCGAACCTGCGCGTTCACGGAATCGCCGGACTTCGGGTCGCCGACGCCTCGATCATGCCGTCCATCCCCTCGGCCAACACCAACGCGACCGTCTACGCCATTGCCGAACGAGCCGCCGAACTGATCGCCTGACCCCTCGACAGTGCCGACGGCGCGTCCACGACGCGCTCGTCCCGGCGCCTGTACCGCCGTGCGACTGGTCTGAGTCCTCGACCAGCCGCACGGCGGCATGCTCGTCTCCCAGGTGGGTGTCTACGGCCGATTCGGCGAAAGGGAGTCCGCTCCGGTCGAGCGGGCGTACTCGGTGGGAGTCTGGCCGTAGTGCTTCTTGAAGGCCCGGGTGAAGTGGCTGCTGTCCGCGAACTGCCAGTGTGCGGCGAGTTCCGAGATACTCAGTCGACCGGACGGCGCGGTGAGGGCGAGCCGGGCCTCTTCCAGCCGCCGGTGGCGGATGTAGGTGGTCAATGGCTCGCCCGCCGCGGTGAAAGCCCGCTGCAGCGTTCGGACGGAGACGTTGAGTTCACGCGCGAGCATCTCCGGAGAAAGCTCGGGATCAGCGAGCCGTCTGTCCGCGAGGTTCTTGGCCGCCTGGGCGAGTGCGGGAGCCAGCCGATGTTCCACATCGTCGAACCCGCCCCTCGCCACCGCCTTGACCAGCTCGGTCAGGGTGCTGTGGGCGGCTTCCACACCAGCCGTGCCGAGGTCCGCCACGGTTACGTGGATCATGCCCGCGAAGGCCGTCAGCAGGCGAATCTCGGCCCCGCCCGCCGGCCCGGTGATGATTCGGTTCCCGACCAGAGGCTTGAGCACCGCGGAGGGCAGGACCAAGAACTGTGCCCTGAGGTGCGGGCCCGTCTCGAAGGCCGACTGGCGCCCGACATGCCGGAGGAGGAACTGCCCGGCCGATACGGTCTGTTCGCCGCGACCGGGCGGGCCGCCCAACGTCCATGCGCCGCGCCGCACCACGTACATCTCCACCAGATCCTGATCGCCGCCCGGGACGTCCGTGGTCCGGGTGACCGACGCGGCGTGGAGATCGGCGATCGCCACGCCGCCCACCCTGGCGACGCGGCCCTTGACCCGGAAGTCACCGACCGTGTCAGGGCTGAAGGACGGCAGCTGGAAGACATCGTCGCCGATGTGCGTCTCCCAGCCGCGCCGGAAGGCATCGTGTCCTCGCGATGCAGCGCCGGCGACCGTCGAGTCCGGTAGGAACACCCCGCGCGCCCCGTCGACCTCCGCTCCTGTGCTGTTCATCGCTCTCCGATCCCGTGGCATTCATTGGTTCAACGCCAATTTGTGGTGCTCGTGTTCCGTACGGACATCACCGTGGTTCAAGTGGGCGGCCGGCCGCCCGCGACCTCTGCCCATGCAACCTCGCAGACGCCGTCGGGCCGCTTCACGCCCCGCCGTTCGACCGGTACCCCCACCAGCCGAAGTCCGCGCCCGCCCTCGCCCGGCGTCACGCCGGCTGCCCTCTTCGCCTGGCCTTCCTGGGCATCATGATCACCACCAGCCGGGAGTTGGCACGCCGCCGTAGGGCGAACATGACATCGGCGCCGGACACCACCGAGCGCTGAGGCAACTCCTCCTGCAGATCAAGTGGGCCCCTGTGCGAACAGGGGCCCACCTGCTTCTTGGCCACACTCGAAAAACCTGTGCGGCCGTCTGCATGTCACGGCCAGGACGCCGTCAGATGTCGCCGGACACGTCATAGGTCGATGGGCATCCGCCCTCACCCTCGGTAACCTCCAACACTGCCCACCGATTGCGCACCACCGCCCGGGTGGTTCGTTAGCAGTGGATTAGCGAATCCGCGATCCGGTTGGCAATGGCTACGGTCAGTAGCGATCTCCCTCGAGTCTCTTTCGATCTTCACTGGGTACCGGCTGCCCCTGCTTCGTACCGTCCTCGTCATGGCGGAACGGAGCAAGGGCAGCGGTCGTCGTACACGCAAGGTTCCAATGGCGTCGATCCATAGAGATCACCGGACCGCCGCAGGAACAGCCTCACCCGGTTCTCAGTGGTCAGCCTCGCTCCGACATCAAGAACAGGCACTCACCATGACCCGCTGAATGGTGCCGGCACCGAATCTCGGATGCGGCGCGACGAGGTCCCATGGTGGGATGCGCCGCATGAGCAACTCGCTGCGTGCTCGCATCGAGCAGTACTACGCCACCATGCCCTTGCTGTTCTCCGATGCCGAAGAGTTCGGTTCATTACGGCTGTTCGTGCGGAAGAACCCAGGCACCTCGTATGACGGCGGCCCCGGGCATGCCCAACCCACCGCAGAGGGAGCCTCGGCCGTGACGGCCGCCGACATCGCGCGGGTGCGGGCGCGACAGCGCGAACTCGTCGTGCCAGAGGCATTCGAGTGGCTGGCCGAGGTCGCGCCGGGCCTGCGGGATCGTATCGAAGCCGCAGGCCTGCCAGTATCGGAACGTCCGCTGATGGTTATCGATCCACACCACCCGGTTCCTCAAAGGCCGGTGCCCGAAGGCGTGAGACTCCACGTGCTGACGCCCGACGACCCTGCATTGCCCGCATCCCTCGCGCTCCCCCGCCTCGCCTTCGCCGAGCAGGGCACCGCCGTGGGATCAGCGGGCCACGAAGAACTGTCAGCGGTGGCCGACGAACTGAGCAAAGACGGCACCGTGACATCGATCCGCCCCACGATCCGCGCCGGGCACAAGACGATCATCGCTGCCCTTGACCCCGACGGCACCCCGTTGGCCGTCGGCCACTACCACCCAGCGCACGGCACCACCGAGATCGGCGGCATCGGCACCCTCCCCACCGCCCGCCGCCAGGGCCTTGCAGCAGCCATCACCACAGCCCTGGTCAACCACGCTCGCGAACACGGGGTGGGCACCATCTTCCTCGCCCATGCAGAAGACGCCGTCGCACGCATATACACACGCCTAGGCTTCCGCCCCGCCGACAGCACCCTTTTTATCGCGAACCAACCCGCGCGATCGTAGATCCGCACATCCGAGGCGTTCGAAACGCTGAGCAACGTCCACTCCCAGCACTCACCGAGATTGCCCGAGGACAACTCACAGTGGCCAGAAGGAGCAGACGCCATCCCCGAATTGCGCACGAACAGCCTTCACGCGCGCTGCGCATCACGCGCGGATCCCAGCGTTTCCACAGGAGCCACTGCTCACGATCAAGCGGAACCTGCACGGGTAGCGATCAGAAGAGGGACAACGAAAGAAGAGGGAGCGGCGGATGGTCGACGCGCACGGGGATCCGGGAGTGCCCGGCTGTCGCAGCGGCAGCGGGTACCTGTGGTGGCTGGTCACCCGTCAGAAGGGCAGATCGATCGCCGGGGCGGTGATCGCCAGCGTCTGGATGGGGCTGCTGGCGCTCCAGCCGTATCTGCTCTCCCGCGCGATCGACGACGGCCTGGAGCCGGGTGACACGGCCGCCCTGGTCGGCTGGACCGCCGCCGTGCTGGCCTCCGGGACGGTCAACGCCGGTCTCGGCATGATGCGGCACCGCACCATGACCCAGCTCCGGATGGACGGCAACTTCCGTACGGTCAAGGTCGTGATCGAGCAGGCGACCCGGCTCGGGGCCGCCCTGTCCCGGCAGACCGGGGCCGGGGAGGTCGTCACGATCGGTGTCGGTGACGTCCAGACGATCGCCTTCTCCCTGACGGCTGTGGGGCCCGGCGTCGCCTCGTTCGCCGTCTACGGCGTCGTGGCCGCGCTGCTGGTGTCGGTCTCGCCCCTGCTCGCCGTGGTGGTGCTGCTCGGGGTGCCCCTGACCGTCGTGATCGTGGGGCCGTTGATGCGAAGGCTTCAGGGGGCGGAGACCGAGTACCGCGAACGGCAGGGTGTGCTCACCGCCCGGATCGGCGACCTCGCGGGCGGTCTGCGCGTCCTCAACGGCCTCGGCGGCAAGGGCCTGTTCGCCGACGCGTTCCGGCGGGACTCGCAGGCCCTGCGCGCGCAGGGGTACCGGGTGGGGGCGGTGACGAGCTGGATGCAGGCGCTGGGACTCGGGCTGCCGTCGCTGTTCCTCGCCGTGGTGACCTGGCTGGCCGCCCGGCTCGCGGCCCAGGGGGACATCTCCATCGGCGAGTTGGTGGCCGTGTACGGCTATGTCGCGGTCCTGGTGGTGCCGGTGGCCTTCTTCATCGAGTGCTGCTACGGGCTCAGCCGGGGCGTGGTGGCCGCCCGGCGCATCGTGCGGTTCCTGGCCCTGGAGCCCGTCACCGGTCCCGCCGACGCGCTGGACGCGCCGGAGTCCGCGGCGGTGCTGAGCGATCCCGAGTCCGGTGTGCGGGTGCTGCCGGGGCGGCTGACCGCGCTGGTCGGCGCTCGTCCCGCCGACCTGGCCGCCGTGGTCGACCGGCTCGGCCGGTACGCCGGGTCGGCGGCGACCTGGGGCGGCGTACGCCTCGACGAGATCGATCTGGCACGGGTGCGGACGCGGATCCTGGTCGCGGACAACGAGGCCGACCTGTTCGCGGGGACCCTGCGCGACGTGGTCTCCGGCCGCTTCGGCCCCGACGCCGTCGATGACGACGCCGTCCGCCGCGCGGTGCACGCGGCCGTGGCCGACGACATCGTGCGGGGGCTGCCGGACGGGCTCGACTCGGCGGTCGACGCACAGGGGCGCAGTCTCTCCGGCGGCCAGCGGCAGCGGGTGCGCCTGGCGAGGGCGCTGCTCGCCGATCCCGAGGTCCTGCTGGCGGTGGAGCCCACCTCGGCGCTCGACGCCCATACGGAGGCCACCGTCGCCGCCCGGCTGCGCGCCGCCCGCGCGGGCCGTACGACCGTCGTCACCACCACCTCGCCGCTCGTGCTGGACCAGGCGGACACCGTGTGCTTCCTGGTCGACGGCAAGGTCGCCTCCACCGGCACCCATGACGGGCTCCTCGACCACGAGCCCGCGTACCGCGCGCTGGTGGCCCGCGACACGGAGATCGACGTCGAGGAGACCGACGCCGAGAAGGCCGACGCCAAGGAGACCAATCCCGAAGAGGTCGACGCCGAGGAGACCGACGCCGAGGAGGCCGTGCGATGAGCGTGCGACTGCCGGTCGCCGAGCCCCCCGAGGTGCGCCGCGCCGCGTTCCGGCTGGTCCGGGCGGACCGGCGGGCCTTCGCCGCCGTACTCGGCCTGAACGCGCTGACCGCCGGGATCGGGCTCGTCGGGCCCTGGCTGCTGGGGCGGATCATCGACGAGGTCCGGGCCGGGGGCGGCGTGGACGTCGTGGACCGGATGGCCCTCGTCATCCTGCTGTGCGCGGTGGCGCAGTTGCTGATCGCACGCTGGGCCCGGTACCTGGGACACCGCTTCGGGGAGCGGACCCTGGCGCGTATCCGCGAGACGTTCGTCGACCGCGCGCTGGCGCTGCCCGCCTCGGTGGTGGAGCGCGCCGGGACCGGCGATCTGACGGCGCGCGGCACCGCCGACGTCACCGCGGTGGGCACGACCCTGCGCGACGCCGGGCCCGAACTGCTCATCACCTCGGTCCAGGCACTGTTCATCCTCGGCGCGGTCTTCCTCCTCGATCCGCTGCTCGGGGCCTGCGGAGTGCTCGGTCTGCTCGGCATCTGGTGCGCCGTCCGCTGGTATCTGCGCCGCGCGCGCACCGCGTACCTCGCCGAGGGCGCGGCCACCTCGGAGGTCGCCGAGATCCTCGCGGCCACCGCGTCCGGTGCGCGCACGGTCGAGGCGTTCAGGCTGCAGCGGCGCCGGATCGCCGCGAGCCGGGAGGCGCTGGAGACCTCCCGCCGCACCCGTATGCGGACCCTGTTCCTGCGCAACGTGTTCTTCCCCGCCGTGGAGATCTCCTACGAGATCCCGGTCGTCGCCGTGCTGCTCGTGGGCGGAGCGCTGCACGCCCAGGGCGGGATGAGCCTGGGCACGGTGGTCACCGCGGCGCTCTATCTGCGGCAGCTGAGCGAACCCCTCGACCTGCTGCTGCAGCGCGTCGAGCAACTTCAGGCCAGCAGTGCGTCGTTCGCGCGTGTGGAGGGCCTGGCCCAGGCCCCGCGGGGCACCGCGGACGGCTCACCCGCACCCGCTGACGACCGTATCGACGTGACCGCCGTGCGCTACGCCTACGACCGTGGCGGCGAGGTCCTGCACGGGGTCGACCTGACCGTGCGTCCCGGCGAGCGGCTGGCGGTCGTCGGGCCCTCCGGTGCCGGGAAGTCCACGCTGTGCCGGCTGCTCGCGGGCGTCGACGCGCCGCGCTCCGGCTCGGTGACGGTGGGCGGGGTGCCCATCGCGGCGCTGGACCCCGAGCAGCTGCGACGGCAGGTCGTGCTGGTCACGCAGGAGCACCACGTGTTTCTCGGCACGGTCCGTGACAACCTGCTGATCGCCGAACCGGCGGCTACCGATGCCGAGTTGTGGGCGGCCCTGACCGCGGTCGGCGCCGGTGACTGGACGGGCGAGCTGCCGGACGGCCTCGACACCGTGCTGGGCCCGGACGGTCACCGGACGGACGGCTCCCAGGCGCAGCAACTCGCCCTGGCGCGCGTGGTGCTGGCCGATCCGCACACGGTGATCCTCGACGAGGCGACCGCGCTCCTGGACCCGACGACGGCACGGCACACCGAGCGTGCGCTGGCCGCCGTGCTCGAAGGCCGGACCGTCATCGCGATCGCCCACCGTCTGCACACCGCGCACGACGCGGACAGGGTGGCCGTGATGGAGGAGGGCCGGCTGACCGAACTCGGCACGCACGACGAGCTGGTGGCGGCGGACGGCGCGTACGCGTCGCTGTGGCGGTCGTGGCACGGCGAGCAGTCGTCACCCGGCGGGGCACGGTAAAGGTTTCGTATATCGAACACGGCCCCCCGGAAAACGGAGCATTTCGGCCAACTTATTGACGCGCTCCTGACAGACCCCACGATTCCCTGCCACTCTTCCCACGGCTGCGTCACAGCAATCTCACAACTACCGCCGCGCCGTGCCGCAGCGCTTCTGGAGCAACTGGTTCCGCGTTCCACCCGTTCTGCGTTCCGCCTTGTTCTGCATTCGATCTTGTTCTGCGTTCCACCCTGTTGTGCCCGGACGGCCACCCACCGTCCGGTCTCCCCGGCCGCGCGCACCGCGGCCACGCAGAAGGAGTCAGTGTTGAGACGCCAGTCCCACAGACGCACCTCCCACACCACGCAGCTCTCCCACTCCGCAAAGCGGCGCGCGGCCGCCGGCGCGCTCGTCGCCGTGACCGCCCTGCTGGCCGCGGCCGTGCAGACCGGTGCGGCCACCGCGGCCCCGGTGAAGGCACCGTCGGCCGCGCCCAAGGGCTCCGAGTCCGTCAAGCTGACCCCTGCCCAGCGCGCCGAGCTGATACGCGAGGCCAACGCCACCAAGGCGGAGACCGCCGAGGACCTGGGCCTCGGCGCCAAGGAGAAGCTCGTCGTCCGTGACGTGCTGAAAGACCGCGACGGCACGGTCCACACCCGCTATGAGCGCACCTACGACGGCCTCCCCGTCCTCGGCGGCGACCTGGTCGTCGAGACCGCCAAGTCCGGGAAGACCGAGGGCGTCGTCAAGGCCACGCGGGCCACGGTGAAGGTGGCGAGCACGAAGGCCGCGCTGCCCGTCGCGAAGGCCGAGAAGCAGGCGCTGAACGCCGCCAAGGCGGAGAAGGCCAAGAGCCCCGAGGTCAGCCGCGACGCCCGCAAGGTGGTCTGGGCGGCGAGCGGCAAGCCCGTCCTCGCGTACGAGACGGTCGTGGGCGGCTTCCAGCACGACGGCACCCCGCAGGAGCTGCACGTCATCACCGACGCGGCCTCCGGCAAGAAGCTGTACGAGTGGGAGGCCATCGAGACCGGCACCGGCAACACGGTGTACTCCGGCACGGTCAACCTCACGACCACGCAGTCCGGGTCGACGTACAACCTCACGGACGGCGCGCGCGGCAACCACAAGACGTACAACCTCAACCGCGGCACCTCCGGAACCGGCACGCTCTTCTCGGGCTCCGACGACGTGTGGGGCAACGGGCAGGCGTCCAACGCGGAGTCGGCCGCCGCCGACGCGCACTACGGCGCCGCGCTGACGTGGGACTACTACAAGAACGTGCAGGGCCGCACCGGCATCAAGGGCGACGGCGTGGGCGCCTACTCCCGGGTGCACTACGGCAGCAACTACGTCAACGCCTTCTGGTCCGACAGCTGCTTCTGCATGACGTACGGAGACGGCTCGGGCAACAGCAACCCGCTGGTCGCGATCGACGTGGCGGGCCACGAGATGACGCACGGTGTCACGGCGAACACGGCCGGGCTCAACTACTCCGGCGAGTCGGGCGGCCTGAACGAGGCGACCTCCGACATCTTCGGCACGGCGGTCGAGTTCTACGCGAACAACTCCTCCGACGTCGGTGACTACCTCATCGGCGAGGAGATCAACATCAACGGCGACGGCACGCCGCTGCGTTACATGGACAAGCCGAGCAAGGACGGCGCGTCGAAGGACTCGTGGTACTCGGGCCTCGGCTCGATCGACGTGCACTACTCGTCGGGCCCGGCGAACCACTTCTTCTACCTGCTCTCCGAGGGCAGCGGCGCCAAGACCATCAACGGCGTCAGCTACAACTCGTCCACCTCGGACGGGCTCCCGGTGACCGGCATCGGCCGCGACAAGGCGGAGAAGATCTGGTTCCGCGCGCTCAGCACGAAGTTCACCTCGACCACCAACTACGCGGCCGCCCGCACCGGCACCCTCGCGGCGGCCGGTGAGCTGTACGGCACCACGAGCGCCGAGTACACGGCCGTGCAGAACGCGTGGGCGGGTATCGCAGTGGGCTCGCGGCCCGGCGGTGGCGGCGGTGGCGGGACGACGTTCGAGAACACGGCCGACGTATCGATTCCGGACAACGGCGCGGCGGTCACCTCGTCGATCGCCGTCACCGGCCGCACCGGCAACGCGCCCTCGAACCTCGCGGTCGCGGTGGACATCACGCACACCTGGCGCGGTGACCTCGTCCTGGACCTGGTGGCCCCGGACGGCACGGCCTACCGCCTGAAGAGCGCCAGCTCCTCGGACTCGGCGGACAACGTCAACGAGACCTACACGGTCAACGCGTCCTCCGAAGTAGCCAACGGGACCTGGCAGTTGAAGGTTCAGGACACGGCGGCCCAGGACACCGGCAAGATCAACGGCTGGAGCCTGACGTTCCCGTAGGACCGTCCAGGACCGTCGTCAGGACTTCCTGAGAGACACCTGTGAGACAGGGGCGCCGTCCCGGTGGGTCAACTGCCGGGGCGGCGCCCTCTTTTGCGCTTCGCGGGGCTCACCTTTGTTGGCTCTTTACCGAGGTCAGGCCGGGTTCACACGCCCGCAACATTCACTCGGCCATCACTTTTCGGTCAACATCACTTGAGGGTCCTGACATGTACGCGCCGCTGGTGCCACTCTTCCACCAACCGCCGCACCAGCACCGCACCTTCACAACCATCCCGGGCAGTAGCCCCACGCTGCCCGGCTCCCCCACAAGGAGCTCGTGTGACTCCCCTCTACGCGCGTCACAAGCGCAGCACCCTGGCCATCGCGACCGCTGTCGCCGCCGGGGCCCTCATCACCACCGGTCTGACCACCGGTGCCTCCGCGCAGACGGAACCCTCCGCCGGCAAGTCCGCCAAGGTCTCCGCCGCCCCGGCCGCCCTGACCCCGGCCACGCGCACCGCCCTCATCAAGAAGGCCGACTCCGCGGCGGGCGAGACCGCCGACGAACTGGGCCTGGGCGCCCAGGAGAAGCTCGTCGTCCGCGACGTCATCAGAGACGCGGACGGCACGACCCACACGCGCTACGAGCGCACCTACGCGGGCCTCCCGGTCCTCGGCGGCGACCTGGTCGTCCACGAGTCGAAGTCCGGCGAGGCCGAAGGCGTCACCAAGGCGACGAAGGCCGCCATCAAGGTCTCCGACCTCACGGCGGACGTCACCAAGGCCACGGCCGAGAAGCAGGCCGTGAAGGCCGCGAAGACGGAGGGCTCCAAGGAGTCCGAGGCCGACAAGGCGCCGCGCAAGGTCGTCTGGGCCGCGAACGGCAAGCCGGCCCTCGCGTACGAGACGGTCGTCGGCGGTTTCCAGGAGGACGGCACCCCGCAGGCCCTGCACGTCATCACCGACGCGCAGACCGGCAAGAAGCTGTACGAGTGGGAGGCCGTCCAGACCGGTACGGGCAACAGCCAGTACAGCGGCAAGGTGACCATAGGCACCGTGAAGTCCGGCTCGACGTACCAGCTCAACGACACCACGCGCGGCAACCACAAGACGTACAACAAGGCGCGCTCCACGTCCTCCTCGGCGGGCACGCTCTTCACGGACGCGGACGACACGTGGGGCACCGGCACCGCGTCGAGCTCCTCGACCGACCAGACCGCCGCCGTGGACGCCCACTACGGCGCCCAGGTCACCTGGGACTTCTACAAGAACGTCCTGGGCCGCAACGGCATCAAGAACAACGGCGTGGCCGCCTACTCCCGCGTCCACTACGGCAACGCGTACGTCAACGCGTTCTGGGACGACAGCTGCTTCTGCATGACGTACGGCGACGGCGAGGGCAACACCAAGCCGCTCACCTCGCTGGACGTGGCGGGCCACGAGATGAGCCACGGCGTCACGTCGAACACCGCGGGCCTGAACTACAGCGGTGAGTCCGGTGGCCTGAACGAGGCGACCTCCGACATCTTCGGCACGGCGGTCGAGTTCTACGCGGCCAACTCCAAGGACGTCGGCGACTACCTCATCGGCGAGAAGATCGACATCAACGGCGACGGCACCCCGCTGCGCTACATGGACAAGCCGAGCAAGGACGGCGCGTCGAAGGACTCCTGGTCGTCGAGCCTGGGCGGCCTGGACGTCCACTACTCGTCCGGCCCGGCGAACCACTTCTTCTACCTGCTGTCCGAGGGCAGCGGCGCCAAGACCATCAACGGGGTCAGCTACAACTCCCCCACGTCCAACGGCTCCACCGTCACCGGCATCGGCCGCGACAAGGCGGAGAAGATCTGGTACAAGGCGCTGACCACGTACATGACGTCCACCACCAACTACAAGGCCGCGCGCACCGCGACCTTGAACGCGGCGCGTGACCTGTACGGCGCCAGCAGCACGGAGTACACGACGGTGAACGCGGCCTGGGCCGCGGTGAACGTCACCGCGTGACGTACGGCACGACCGACTGAGGTCCGGGACGGTACCCGAGGGGAAGGCAACTCCGGGTACCGTCCTAGGCTTTGTCCCCATGCCCCCCATGGACGGCCCACTGCCTGACGACCACCCCTCCGACCGACCCTTCCCTCACGGCCCCTTCACCTACGAGGACGTGGGCGCGACCCGGTCCGGTCACTGTCCGCCCGGCTTCAAGCCGATGGATGTCAGAACGCGCATAGGCGAGGGCGCGGAGGTCTTCGAGCTGGCCACCCGTCTGCTGCTCACCTGGGAGCTGCACCGCGCGGTCGGCGTGGGCGTCATCACGGACGCGCCCGAGGCGGCCCCCGGCGTCGACGTCACGGTCAGCCTCGGCGGAGTCATCAAGGCCCCCTGCCGCGTGGTCTGGACCCTGGACGAACCCCGCCACAAGGGCTGGGCATACGGCACCCTCCCGGGCCACCCCGAGTGCGGTGAGGAGGCCTTCGTCCTCTACCGCACGGGCGACGGCACGGTGTGGCTGGCCGTCACGGCGTTCAGCCGCCCGGCGAAGTGGTACGCCCGTGCCGGCGGCGCGGCGACGCGTGGCCTGCAGCACGCGTACGCACGTCGCTGCGGGGCGGTGCTGCGGAAACTGTGCGAGGGCGCCGAGGACTGATGCCGACGCCTTTTTCTCAGCGGAACCAACGGGATCAACGGGATCAACGGGATCAACGGGATCAAACAGTGAAACTACTGGGACGCTCCTGTTACAACCGCCACAGCGCTTACGACGTCATAAGAGACATACGGCGAATAAGCCGCTCTGCGTAGCAGAAGGGCAAGCGCGATGTCTCCCTCTCCCCTCATACTCCGGCGCCTCCTCCCCGCCGCCGCTCTCACCTGCGTGGCGGTGCTCGCCACCGGCTGCAGCGCGGGCTCGGCCGGTTCCTCCTCCGGCGGCACTCCGTCGGCCACGGCTTCCGGCGCGCCGGCCACGAAGGCCCCGGCGACGAAGGCCCCTGCCGTGGCGGCCACGAAGGCGCCTGCCGCGGCCGCCACGGTTCCGGCATCCGGCGGCCCGGCCACCGGCAGCCACTCCCAGCCGTCCGGCCCCGCGCGGCAACACACCGCCGCCTGCCCCACCAGCTCCCTGAAGGTCGGACCGGGTGTCAGCGAAGGCAGCGCCGGCAGCAGCTACCTGGTGATCGACTTCACCAACGTCTCCCGGACCACCTGCACCCTGTACGGCTACCCCGGTGTGTCGTTCACGGGCGGCAGCCCCGTCCGTCAGCTGGGCGCGGCCGCCACACGGAACGCCACCGCGCCCCTGGCGCTGGTGACGCTCGCGCCGGGCACGACCGGCAACGCCCTGCTGCGGATCACGGACGCCGGTAACTACTCCGCGGCCCAGTGCCACCCGACCGCCGCGCAGTACCTGCGGGTGTATCCGCCGAACCAGACGACACCGGTCGACATCGCCTACAACTCGACGGCATGTACCGGGAAGGTCGACATCCTGAGCGTGAGCGCGGTCCAGCAGGGCTCGGGGAGCGCGTAGTCCCTCGATGTACCGCTCGCCGGGTCGTGTGCGATCGTGGAACGCAGAGCCCGACAGGCTCCTGGACGAGGTGCGCCGTACCCAGTCATGACAAGACGACGCGAGGAGTCTGTCATGGCGTGGATCATTCTGGTGCTGTCCGGAGTACTGGAAGCGGTGTGGGCGACCGCACTGGGCAAATCGGAGGGCTTCACCCGTCCCTTGCCGAGCGTCGTTTTCGGCCTCGGGCTGGTGATGAGCATGGCGGGTCTGGCTTTCGCGCTGCGCACGGTGCCCGTGGGCACCGGCTACGCGGTCTGGGTCGGCATAGGAGCGGTACTCACCGCGACGTACGCCATGCTCTTCGACGGTGAGTCCGCCGGCCCGCTGAAACTGCTGCTGCTGACCGGCATCGTCGGATGCGTGGCCGGCCTGAAGCTGACGCACTGAGGCCGCCGGTCGGCTTCAGCGGGGACGCCCGCACCCGCAGGGTGAGCGTCGTCCCCGCACCGGTCACTCACCAGCGCACCGGCAGCTTCCGCACCCCCCTGATCAGCAGTCCGGGCACCCAGGGCAGCTTGGCCTCGTCCGCGTCCGGCGCGAGGTCCGGACAGCGTTCCAGCAGCGCACGGATCGCGATCCGGCCCTCCAGCCGGGCCAGCGGGGCGCCCAGACAGTGGTGCAGGCCGTGGCCGAAGGCCATGTGCCCGCGGGCGTCCCGGCGGATGTCGAAGCGGTCCGGCTCCTTGAAGCGCTCAGGGTCACGGTCGGCGTCCGCCATGCTGATCAGCACGGTGGCGCCCTGGGGTATGGTCACCCCGCCCATCTCCACGTCCTCCAGGGCCAGCCGGTCCGTGCAGTTCTCCACCGGCCCGTCGTACCGCAGCATCTCCTCGATCGCCCCGTCGAGCAGACCGAAGTCGGCGCGCAGATCGGCGAGTTGATTGGGGTGTGCGAAGAGCGCCCGCAGGCCGTTCCCGATCAGGTTGACCGTCGTCTCGTGACCGGCGATGAGCAGCAGACTCGACATGCCGACGAGCTCGCCCGGCGAGAGCCGGTCACCGTCCTCGTCGGCGGTGTGGATCAACGCGCTGAGCAGGTCCTCGCCGGGCTCGGCCCGCTTGGCCGCGATCAGTTCGGTGAGGTACGCCGTCAGCTCCTGGTAGGCGCGTGCCTCCCCGTCCGGACTGGTCCGCGCGACCATCTCGTTGGACCAGCCGCGGAAGGCGTCCCGGTCCAGCTGGGGCACACCGAGTAGCTCGCAGATGACGGTCATGGGCAGCGGGAAGGCGAACGAGTCGATCAGATCGGCCCGCCGCTCCGGTGCCGCGAGCATCGCGTCCAGCAGCTCGTCGGTGATCTGCTGGACGCGCGGGGCCAGCGCGTCCATACGGCGCGGGGTGAACTCCCGGGTCACCAGCCGCCGCAGCCGGGTGTGGTCCGGCGGGTCCGACATCAGCATGTGCATGAGCGCGGGCGCGGCCTGATCGGTGCTGATGATCTGTCGGACGTTCCCGGACTTCAGCCAGTCCCGGCTGAGCCGCGGATCGGTGAACGCGGCCCGGCACGCCTCGTGTCCGACGACGAGCCACACTTCCTCACCATCGGGGTCGAGCACCCGGTGTACTTGCCCCTCGGCGCGGAGCCGTGCGTAGACGGGATACGGGTCGTGGACGAATGCCGTGCCGAGTTCCCGCAGGTCGACGACGGGTCGGACCGTCATGCTGTTCCCCCTGTTCGTGGGCTGAACTGCACGCTAACTCGATCTCCGCACGGACCCACGGCTGTTTTCGGACGGGTGCTCCCGCTCTCCGGACCACGGTCCCCCGTCCAGCCCGCCCCGCCTCACCTCCTCACCTCACCGCATCAACACCCCCGCGCCCTCCCCCGCGTCCTCCGACGGCACCGCCACCAGACCCAGCTCCGCCGGTGACGCCAGAAGCCGGTGGGTCGGGAGGATGCGGACCGTGTAGCCGAAGGGGCCGGTGCGGTCCAGGGACAGTGGGCCCTCGTAGACCCAGTGGCCGTCGTCGTCCGGGCCGCCGGTCGGCTTCAGCGGGACGCCCTCCGCGTCGGCGATGCGGTCGTCGGAGTCCACCCGGCCGGAGACCGCCTGGACCTCCACGTCGTCCGGCACCAGGTCGCCCAGGCCCACGCGCACCCGCAGGGCGAGCGTGGTCCCCAGTTCGGCCGTGGCCGCCGAGGCCGAGGTCTCGACGTGGTCCACCGTGACCCGGTGCCAGGCAGCGCGCACCCTCGCCTTCCACTCCGCCAGCTCCCGCGCCACGTCGAGGTCCAGCGCCCGCTGGGAGCGCGCCGCCGGAGCGTAGAGGCGCTCCACGTACTCGCGGACCATCCGGCCGGCCAGCACCTTCGGGCCCAGATGCGTCAGGGTCCGGCGGACCATCTCGATCCAGCGGTCGGGCAGTCCGCCCTGGCCGCGCTCGTAGAAGCGGGGGGCCACCCGCTGCTCCAGCAGGTCGTACAGCGCCGACGCCTCCAGCTCGTCCCGGCGGTCGTCGTCGGTCGCGGTGCCGTCGGCCGTGGGGATCGCCCAGCCGAAGTCGGGCTGGAACCACTCGTCCCACCAGCCGTCCAGGACGGACAGGTTCAGACAGCCGTTGAGCGCCGCCTTCATGCCGGAGGTACCGCATGCCTCCAGGGGGCGCAGGGGGTTGTTCAGCCACACGTCGCAGCCCGGGTACAGCTTCTGGGCCATGGCCATGCCGTAGTCGGGCAGGAACACGATCCGGTGCCGTACCCGCGGATCGTCGGCGAACCGCACCAGCTCCTGCACCAGCCGCTTGCCCCCGTCGTCCGCGGGGTGGGCCTTGCCGGCCACCACGATCTGGATGGGCCGTTCCTCGTGCAGCAGCAGGTCCATCAGACGGTCGCGGTCCCGCAGCATCAGGGTCAGCCGCTTGTACGACGGGACGCGGCGCGCGAAGCCGATGGTCAGCACGTCGGGGTCCAGTACGCCGTCGATCCAGCCGAGTTCGGCCGTGCCCGCCCCGCGCTGCCGCCAGGACGCGTACAGTCGCTGCCGTACCTCGGTGACGAGCTGTTCGCGCAGGTCCCGGCGCAGGTCGAAGATGTCCTGGTCGGGGATGTCGGCCACCGCGTCCCAGCGCTCCGAGCCGCCGACCGTCATGGCGTCCTCGGTGCGCTGCGCGCCGATCTGGCGGGCGCCCAGGCGGAAGACCTCGGGCGCCACCCAGGTCGGGGCGTGCACGCCGTTGGTCACCGAGGTGATCGGGACCTCGTCCGGGTCGAAGCCCGGCCACAACCCTGAGAACATCTCCCGGCTGACGTGTCCGTGCAGCAGCGAGACGCCGTTCGCCCGCTGGCCCAGGCGCAGGCCCATGACGGCCATGTTGAAGAGGTTGGGCTCTCCTCCGGGGTAGGTCTCCATGCCCAGCCGCAGGACGCGCTCCACGTCGATGCGCGGGAGTTCCGCGTCGGGGCCGAAGTGGCGGGCCACGAGCTCCCGGTCGAAGCGGTCGATGCCGGCGGGGACGGGGGTGTGGGTGGTGAAGACCGTCCCGGCGCGCACCGCTTCCAGTCCGGCGTCGAAGTCGAGCCCCTGGTCGCATAGTTCGGCGATGCGCTCCAGCCCCAGGAAGCCCGCGTGCCCCTCGTTGGTGTGGAAGACCTCGGGCTCGGGGTGGCCCGTGAGCCGGCAGTACGTGCGGACCGCGCGGACGCCCCCTATCCCCAGCAGCATCTCCTGGAGCAGACGGTGCTCGCTGCCGCCGCCGTACAGCCGGTCGGTCACGCCCCGCTCGCCGTGGTCGTTCTCGTCCACGTCCGAGTCGAGCATCAGCAGGGGGACGCGGCCGACCTGTGCCTGCCAGACGCGGGCTCGCAGCCGGCGCCCGCCGGGGAGGGCCAGGGAGACCTGGGCGACGGAGCCGTCGGCCTCCCGCAGCGGCACCAGCGCCAGCTCGTGCGGGTCGAGCACCGGGTAGTGCTCCTGCTGCCAGCCGTCACGCGACAGCGTCTGGCGGAAGTACCCGTGCCGGTACAGCAGACCGACCCCGATGAGCGGTACGCCGAGGTCGCTGGCCGCCTTCAGATGGTCTCCGGCGAGGATGCCGAGGCCGCCGGAGTACTGCGGCAGGGCCGCGGTGATGCCGAACTCGGGTGAGAAGTACGCGACGGCGGCCGGGAGTTCGGCCGACTGGGTCTGGTACCAGCGCTCACCGGACACGTAGTCGCGCAGATCGTCGGCCGCGGCGCCCAGCCGCCGCAGGAAGCGCCGGTCCTCGGCCAGCTCGGCGAGGCGTTCGCCCGAGACGCTGCCGAGGAGGCGTACGGGGTCACCACCGCAGGACGCCCAGCGCTCCGGGTCGACGGACTGGAAGAGATCACGGGTCTCGGCGTGCCAGGACCAGCGCAGATTGCGCGCCAGCTCGCTGAGCGGGTGAAGCGCTTCGGGGAGGACGGGTCGAACAGTGAACCTGCGGATGGCCTTCACTGAGTTCCACCTTCGCGACAGGACGTGCGCGGCCGAGGGACCCACACCGCTGTGGGTCCCTTCGTCACCGTCGACCGTAGCGGCGAGTGGGCGTCGGCAACACGGCGCCTTGCGGATGCGCCCCCTGTGCGCCAGGCGACGCAACCGTCCATCGGGACACCACGACGGCGAAGAGCCAGGTCCGCGAGAGCGGCGCCGGACGAGGCGCGAAAGCTCCCCTTGTGGCGCTTCACGTGTCACGAGACGCTGCGCGGTGACGTACCGGCCGCTCTCCGTCATACCGGGCGAACTCCGGCCACCGTACGTCGAGTTGAGGAGGGGAACTCACATGGCACAGACGGTGGACAGGCGTCTGCGCTGGGCGGGGGGCCTGACCGCGGTGGCCACGGCCGCGGTGCTTTCGGCCATCACCCTGCCCGCGCACGCCGCCCCACAGGGCCGGATACTCGGCGCCGGCGCGGCCGGTTCCGTGAGCGGCAGTTACATCGTGACGCTCAAGGGGGGAACGAAGGCCCCCTCGGCGGCCGGAAAGGGCATCGCCGAGAAGTACGGGGCGAGAATCAGCCACACCTACGGCTCGGTCCTGAACGGCTACGCCGTGAGGGCGGGCGAACGACAGGCCAGGGCGCTCGCGGCGGACTCCCGCGTGGCCTCGGTCGTCCAGGACACCCGGGTGGCGTACGACCACACGCAGCGGAACCCGCCGTCCTGGGGGCTCGACCGCGTCGACCAGCGGGACCTGCCGCTCGACAAGAGCTACACCTGGCCGGAGTCGGCGGGCAGAGGCGTCACGGTGTACGTCATCGACACCGGCGTCCGGATCACGCACAAGGACTTCGGTGGCCGGGCGTCCTACGGCTGGGACTTCGTCGGCGACGACAAGGTCGCGGCCGACGGCAACGGCCACGGCACGCACGTCGCGGGCACCGCTGTGGGAGCGACGTACGGAGTCGCCAGGAAGGCGAAGGTCGTCGCCGTCCGCGTCCTCGACAACGCGGGGGCGGGCACCACCGCCCAGGTGATCGCGGGCATCGACTGGGTGACGAAGCACGCGAGGAAGCCCGCGGTGGCCAACATGAGCCTGGGCGGCTCGGGCAACGCGCAGCTCGACGCTGCCGTCCGCGACTCGATCGCGTCCGGCGTGACGTACTCGGTGGCGGCGGGCAACGACGGGCTGTCCGCCGGTCTCTACTCCCCCGCCCGCGTCAAGCAGGCGATCACCGTGGGCGCCACCGACAAGAAGGACCGGCGAGCGGGCTTCTCCAACTGGGGTCCGAGCGTGGACCTGTTCGCACCGGGCGTGGCGATCACCTCCGCCTCACACCGCAGCGACACCGGAAGAGTGACCTTCGACGGTACGTCGATGGCGGCCCCGCACGTCACGGGCGCGGCCGCCCTCTACCTGGCCGACCACCGCGCGGCTACCCCGGCCCAGGTGAGCGGGGCCCTTGTCAACCGCGCGGTTTCGGGCAAGGTGACGAACCGCGGTATTGGTTCACCGAATGAACTCCTGCAGGTAAACAACCCCTAGCACCAGGTCAAACGCCCGACCTTAGCGTAGGGGCACCGACCGGCCTCGCCCTCTGAGGACGAGGCCGGTCTTGTGTGTAGACATACGCGTGAGTAGTTAACAAAGTGCCGGAATGCCCACCCGCGTAGGGTGGGAAGGCTCCTCCGGTACGCCCCGCAGGCCCCACCTCCCCACACCCTCATCCGCCCACCCACGTTGACGCGGACAGGAGCGGTCATGCCCGCCACGCACCATCCGTCACCACCCCCGACGACCGGCACCACCCCCGCACCCCCCGTGCGCCGGGTGAGCGCCGACCCACCCGCCCCGGCACCCGAACCCCCCACGATCGGACGCATACCGGTCCTCGACGTCCGCCCCCTCGTCCACCAGGGGCGCCGCCCCGCCAAGGCCGTCGTGGGCGAGGAGTTCGAGATCTCGGCGACGGTCTTCAGGGAGGGCCACGACGCCGTGGCCGCCAACGTCCTCCTCAAGGACCCCGACGGTCGTACGGGGCCCTGGACGCCGATGCGCGAGCTGGCGCCCGGCACCGACCGCTGGGGCGCCACCGTGTCCCTGCCGCGCGAGGGCCGCTGGACGTACCAGGTCCAGGCATGGGGCGACCCGGTCACCACCTGGCGGCACCACGCGGGGATCAAGATCCCGGCGGGCCTCGACACCGATCTGGTGCTGGACGAGGGCGTGCGCCTGTACGAGCGTGCCGCGGCCGACATGCCGGAGAGCGAGGGCCGGCGGGATGTGATCCTCGCGGCCGTGGACGCCTTGCGGGACGAGTCCCGCCCCGCCGCGGCGCGTCTCGCGGCCGCGCTCACCCCCGAGGTCGACGAGGTCCTCGCCCGCCACCCGCTGCGTGAACTGGTCACCGCCTCCGACGAGTTGACCCTGCTGGTCGAACGGGAACGGGCCCTGTACGGCTCCTGGTACGAGTTCTTCCCCCGCTCCGAGGGCACCCCCGAGCAGCCGCACGGCACGTTCCGTACCGCCGCGCGCCGGCTGCCCGCGATCGCCGGCATGGGCTTCGACGTGGTCTA
>NZ_JBEYXP010000030.1:0-142024 GCF_040704615.1 Streptomyces sp. NPDC046862
GGCCCGTCCCGTCCATGTGCCCAGTGACCAGGGCCGTACCTCCCCCGGCCCGGTGCCGCTGCTCCGCCGGGAGTTCGAGTTCCCGGCAGGGTCCGGGAACTCCACCACGGCGCTCTTCTGTTGACGTGAGGTCTGTTGACGTGACTGTCGACGTGACGCCAGTTCCTGTCGACAAGACGACACAGCGACGGCGATGCGGACCGCCCACGCGCCCCAACTCCGCGAACACGCACCAAAAGTCCCCACCCCGCCGTTCCGTCGCACTGTGACGTGTGGCACCATGCGGTCCACCCCCACCCCCACCCTCACCCCCACCGGCACAGCCCTCACAGGAGACACATCTCTCGTGCAGCAATCCGCCGTCCCGGAACTGGCACACACGCACGCCCGCCCCATCCACTGGGTCGCCACGGCCACCGCTCTCTCCGCCGTCGTCGCCCTGTCCTCGCTGCTGCAACCCGATCCGGCGACAGCGGTACAGGCCGGCCCCGAAACGCGGTCCGCCCCGGTCACCGTGACGGCCCCGAACCCCGCCGGCGTCGACTTCCCCATCGAATGCGGACCCTCCAAGGCCCTCGTACGGATGAAGGCCTCCGGAGACCTCGACGGCGACGGCATCCCCGAGACGGTCGCCGTGGTCCACTGCGACGCCGGATCCGGAAGCCCGCCCGACGGCGTCTACGTCCTCACCCGGGGCACCGCCCCAAAACCCCGCGTGGTCGCCACCCTCGTCACCCCGAAGGACCGGTTCACCGTCAAGGACTTCGCCGTCCGTGACGGCGCGGTGACGGCGACCCTCCTCGGCTACTCCTCGATCGACGTACCGAGTTGCTGCCCCGACGTGACCGACCATGCCAAGTGGCAGTGGAAGAACGGCGCGTTCGTCCGCTCCACGCCCTCCGGCGCGCTGGGCGTGTGACCAACGCCTCCCTCAGCGCGCCCGCAGCGGCCCCACCGATGTGAGAAAACAGACATTCGTGACGCTGCGTACGCGTCAGGTCACTCCGCGTCCGGGCCGTGAACCTCGACCCTGTCCGAAACCCGACGCACATGGATGCACTCTCCCGGACACTCCTTCGCGGAGTCCACGACATCCGTGAGAAGCGTCAGCGGCACGGGGGTTGTGGCCCCCGGGGCCTGCAGCAACTCGTCGTCCGAACCCTTCACGTAGGCCAGGCCGTCGATGTCGAGCTCGAAGACCTCCGGGGCGTACTGGGCGCAGATACCGTCGCCGGTGCACAGGTCCTGGTCGATCCAGACCTCCAGTGCCTCGCCGCCTGCTCCGGCCTCCTGCTGCACGGTCATCTCTCCTGCCGTTTCCTGCGCCGACCGATCCGAAATGAAGGCAAGTCGGCCCAGCTCTGACGGGTGTTGAACACGTCGACCCTACCTCCGGCCGCTTCCCAATCATGTTCCGTGGGTATTCCCCTGGCGTGAGGGAGAGCGCAAGGGTGAAGATCGGACACACCTTGACAGTCTTTGTGATCTAGGGGTTTCAATCGACACCCACCCAGGTAGGGTCTGGAAGCGTCCAGCTCCCCTTGGAGGAGGTGAGGACCGTGGCAGCCCACGACGACGACATGAACCGCGGCATCCGCCCGGGACGAGGGTCCGACGACCCGGCCGGGCAGATCGCCTACCTTGAGCAGGAGATCGCCGTCCTGCGACGCAAGCTCGCCGACTCTCCGCGACACACGAGGATTCTCGAAGAGCGGATCGTCGAGCTGCAGACGAACCTGGCCGGCGTGTCCGCCCAGAACGAGCGACTCGCGAACACGCTCCGTGAGGCCCGCGACCAGATCGTGGCCCTCAAGGAGGAGGTCGACCGGCTCGCACAGCCACCGGCCGGCTTCGGTGTCTTCCTTGTGGCGAACGAGGACGGTACGGCCGACATCTTCACCGGGGGCCGCAAGCTCCGGGTGAACGTCAGCCCCAGCGTCGAGCTCGACGAGCTCCGACGCGGCCAGGAAGTAATGCTCAACGAAGCGCTCAACGTGGTCGAGGCCATGGAGTACGAGAGCGTCGGCGACATCGTCACCCTCAAGGAGATCCTCGAGGACGGCGAGCGCGCCCTCGTAGTGGGGCACACCGACGAGGAACGGGTGGTACGGCTCGCCGAGCCGCTGCTGGACATCACCATCCGCCCCGGCGACGCCCTGCTGCTCGAACCGAGGTCCGGCTACGTTTACGAGGTCGTACCGAAGAGCGAAGTCGAGGAGCTCGTCCTCGAAGAGGTACCCGACATCGGCTACGAGCAGATCGGTGGTCTGGGCAACCAGATCGAGATGATCCGCGACGCCGTCGAGCTCCCGTACCTCTACCCCGACCTCTTCAGGGAG
Organism: Streptomyces sp. NPDC046862; assembly: GCF_040704615.1. Taxonomy (NCBI): domain Bacteria; kingdom Bacillati; phylum Actinomycetota; class Actinomycetes; order Kitasatosporales; family Streptomycetaceae; genus Streptomyces; species Streptomyces sp. NPDC046862. Next base: position 2,340 of record NZ_JBEYXP010000030.1, read on the forward strand.
CACGAGCTCCGGCCGCCCAAGGGCGTCCTCCTGTACGGCCCCCCGGGATGCGGCAAGACACTCATCGCCAAGGCCGTGGCGAACTCACTCGCCAAGAAGGTCGCCGAGGTGACCGGCGTGGCCGCCGGCAAGAGCTTCTTCCTCAACATCAAGGGCCCCGAGCTCCTGAACAAGTACGTCGGTGAGACCGAGCGGCAGATCCGCCTCGTCTTCCAGCGCGCACGGGAGAAGGCCAGCGAGGGCACCCCCGTCATCGTCTTCTTCGACGAAATGGAATCCCTCTTCCGCACCCGAGGCTCGGGTGTCAGCTCGGACGTCGAAAACACGATCGTCCCCCAGCTGCTCGCCGAGATCGACGGCGTGGAAGGCCTGCAGAACGTGGTCGTGATCGGCGCCTCCAACCGCGAGGACATGATCGACCCCGCCATCCTGCGCCCCGGCCGCCTCGACGTGAAGATCAAGATCGAGCGCCCGGACGCCGAAGCGGCCAAGGACATCTTCGCCAAGTACCTCACCGAGCGCCTCCCGCTCCACGGTGACGACCTCAACGAGCACAGCGGCGACAAGACCAGCACGGTCCAGAGCATGATCCAGACCGCGGTGGAACAGATGTACGCCGAATCGGAGGAAAACCGCTTCCTGGAGGTCACCTACGCCAACGGAGACAAGGAAGTCCTCTACTTCAAGGACTTCAACTCCGGCGCCATGATCGAGAACATCGTCGGCCGCGCCAAGAAGATGGCCATCAAGGACTTCCTCGAGAAGAACCAGAAGGGCCTGAGGGTCTCCCACCTCCTGCAGGCGTGCGTGGACGAGTTCAAGGAGAATGAAGACCTGCCCAACACGACAAACCCGGACGACTGGGCCCGGATCTCCGGAAAGAAGGGCGAACGGATCGTCTACATCCGTACCCTGATCACCGGAAAGCAGGGTGCTGACACCGGACGCTCCATCGACACGGTGGCCAACACCGGACAGTACCTGTAACAGACAGGGCGGCTGCGGGTGCCCTTCATGGGTACCCGCAGCCGACTGTTTTCGGGGCACGGCTGGAGCAAGGCAATGACGCAAATGATCTCCCCACCAGCGCAGAGGCGTTCTAGGCTCTTTCGTACCGCCGAGTCGCGCAGTGCGGGGACGGGCACCGCACACGCACCGGAGCGCCAGCGGTACTTGAGCGCCGCCCCCGACCGAGGGCGCCGCCCGGCAAGGAGGGCCGCATGACCGTACGGCGAGTAATGGGCATCGAGACGGAGTACGGCATCTCCGTCCCCGGCCACCCCAACGCCAATGCCATGCTCACCTCGTCCCAGATCGTCAACGCCTACGCCGCGGCGATGCACCGGGCCCGCCGGGCCCGATGGGACTTCGAGGAGGAGAACCCGCTGCGGGACGCGCGAGGCTTCGACCTCGCCCGCGAGGCCGCCGACGCCAGCCAGCTCACCGACGAGGACATCGGCCTCGCCAACGTGATCCTCACCAACGGCGCACGGCTCTACGTCGACCACGCCCACCCGGAGTACAGCGCTCCCGAGGTCACCAACCCACGCGACGCCGTCCTGTGGGACAAGGCCGGCGAGCGGATCATGGCAGAGGCCGCCGAACGCGCGGCCCAGCTCCCCGGCGCCCAGCCGATCCACCTCTACAAGAACAACACCGACAACAAGGGCGCCTCCTACGGCATGCACGAGAACTACCTGATGAAGCGGGAAACCCCCTTCTCGGACATCGTGCGCCACCTCACGCCGTTCTTCGTCTCCCGCCAGGTCTTCGCCGGAGCCGGCCGCGTCGGCATCGGCCAGGACGGCCACGAGCACGGCTTCCAGCTCAGCCAGCGAGCCGACTACTTCGAGGTCGAGGTCGGCCTCGAGACGACGCTGAAGCGCCCCATCATCAACACGCGCGACGAACCACACGCCGACGCCGAGAAGTACCGGCGCCTGCACGTGATCATCGGCGACGCGAACCTGTCAGAGATCTCGACGTACCTCAAGCTCGGCACGACAGCCCTGGTCCTCTCCATGATCGAGGACGGCTTCATCGCCGTCGACCTGGCCGTCGACCAGCCCGTACGCACCCTCCACCAGGTCTCGCACGACCCGTCCCTCAAGCGCGTGGTGACACTCCGCAGCGGACGCACACTGACCGCCGTACAACTCCAGATGGAGTACTACGAGCTCGCGCGCAAATACGTGGAGGAGCGCTTCGGGGCCGACGCCGACGACCAGACCAGGGACGTCCTCACCCGATGGGAGGACACGCTCACCCGCCTGGAGAACGACCCCATGAGCCTCTCCGGAGAACTCGACTGGGTCGCCAAACGCGAGCTCATGGAAGGCTACCGGCGCCGCGACAACCTCGACTGGGACGCGGCCCGACTGCACCTCATCGACCTCCAGTACGCCGACGTACGGGCCGAGAAGGGCCTATACAACCGTCTCGTGGCGCGCGGCAAGATCAAGCGGCTCCTCGACGAGGACGACGTCGAGCGGGCCCGTACGAAGCCGCCGGAGGACACCCGGGCGTACTTCCGGGGGCGCTGCCTGGAGCAGTACGCCGACGACGTCGCGGCGGCCTCCTGGGATTCCGTGATCTTCGACCTGCCCGGCCGGGACTCCCTCCAGCGCGTCCCAACCCTGGAACCGCTTCGCGGAACGCGTAATCACGTCAAGGAGCTCCTGGACCGCTGTCGCACGGCAGAAGACCTGGTCAAGGTGTTGTCGGGCGGCTGAGCGCGCGCTTTGGCGGGGGATCCGGGCAGGGTGGAAAAGGCGGCGTCCGGGAATCATCGAGATGGTCCCCGGACGTTGTAGCAACTGCGGGGCCAATGTCAGACCGGGCTTGTAGGGTCTGATCAAGACCGATCGGCAGCAATGCCGACCATGTCGGGCGAACTGAGCGGGGTGAGGGTTATGGCGACCAAGGACACCGGCGGCGGACAGCAGAAGGCCACACGCTCGACCGAGGAGGTCGAGGAGCAGGCACCTGAGGCACAGGCGAGCGAGGACCTGAAGGAGCGGCAGGAGAAGCTGTCGGACGACGTGGACTCCGTCCTGGACGAAATCGATGACGTCTTGGAGGAGAACGCCGAGGATTTCGTTCGAAGCTTCGTTCAAAAGGGTGGACAGTAATCCACATACGTGAACGACAGCAAGAAGTGTTCGCGGTGCCAACAGAAAAAGCCGCGGGCGGCATTCGCTAGCAACAAGTCCATGCACGGTGGCCTTCAGGCGTACTGCCGGGAGTGCTCTGCCGAGTACTACCGGCAGCGCCAGGAGGCGAAAGGGCGGACGGTTCGCGAGAAGGTGCTCGTTCCGCTTGGGCACAAGCATTGTCGTGGCTGCGACGAGGTGAAGCCCCACAGCGAGTGGCATCGCAAGAACAGCGCTCCGGATGGGCTGGCGAGCCGATGTAAGGCGTGCAAGGCGGCTGCTGGTCCAGCGGACCACCTTCGCCGTAAGTACGGCCTCACTCCAGCCGAGTTGGACGCGATGATCGCAGGGCAGCGAGGCATCTGTTGTATCTGCCTCGATGCTCCAGCTGAGCATGTGGATCACTGCCACGAGACGGGTAGGGTCCGTGGCGTACTGTGCTTCAGCTGCAACGCGGCACTGGGGCAGTTCAAGGATCGGCCCGACGTGATAAGGCGGGCTGCGACATACGTGGAAGGAAACGCGTGGAAGCCAATCCTCGTAGCACCGGGCGTCTACCAGCTGCCTTCCTGACGCCTGGGTCGTCCTCGTTCATGGACTTCCTGTCCGAGCACCAGCCGGAGATCCTCCCGGGCAACCGGCAGCTGCCGCCCACCCAGGGCGTGATCGAGGCCCCGCACGGCACGACGATCGTGGCCGTCACGTTCCCGGGCGGCGTGGTGCTGGCCGGTGACCGGCGCGCCACCATGGGCAACGTCATTGCTCAGCGTGACATCGAGAAGGTGTTCCCGGCGGACGAGTACTCGGCCGTCGGTATCGCCGGCACCGCCGGACTTGCCGTCGAGATGGTCAAGCTCTTCCAGCTGGAGCTGGAGCACTTCGAGAAGGTCGAGGGCGCCCAGCTGTCGCTGGAGGGCAAGGCGAACCGTCTGTCGACGATGATCCGTTCCAACCTCGGCATGGCCATGCAGGGCCTCGCCGTGGTCCCGCTCTTCGCCGGCTACGACGTCGACCGTGACAAGGGCCGGATCTTCTCGTACGACGTCACGGGTGGCCGTTCCGAGGAAACGAACTTCGCGGCCACGGGATCCGGTTCGATCTTCGCGCGCGGCGCCATGAAGAAGCTTTTCCGTGACGACCTGAGCGAGGAAGACGCCACGACCCTCGTGGTCCAGGCCCTGTACGACGCGGCCGACGACGACTCGGCGACGGGCGGTCCCGACGTGGCTCGCCGGATCTACCCGATCGTCACTGTGATCACCGAGGACGGCTTCCGCCGGCTCACCGAGGAGGAGTCCTCCGAGATCGCCCGTTCGATCCTGGCGCGGCGCCTGGAGCAGCCGGACGGCCCGCGGGCCGCGCTGCTCTAGTCGGCGGCCGTTTCTTGTCAAGGTGATCGAGTGACTTCCACAGAAAGGGACGGATAACCGGTGTCGACGCCGTTCTATGTCTCACCTCAGCAGGCGATGGCGGACCGGGCGGAGTACGCCCGTAAGGGCATCGCCCGTGGCCGCAGCCTGGTCGTGCTGCAGTATGCCGACGGCATCGTGTTCGTCGGTGAGAACCCGTCCCGTGCGCTGCACAAGTTCAGCGAGATCTATGACCGGATCGGTTTCGCGGCCGCCGGCAAGTACAACGAGTACGAGAACCTCCGGATCGGCGGCGTCCGCTATGCCGACCTTCGGGGTTACACCTATGACCGTGACGATGTGACCGCTCGGGGTCTGGCGAACGTCTACGCGCAGACGCTGGGCACGATCTTCTCCTCCTCGGCCGAGAAGCCGTACGAGGTGGAGCTGGTGGTCGCCGAGGTGGGGGAGAGCCCGGAGGGCGACCAGATCTACCGTCTGCCGCACGACGGCTCGATCGTGGACGAGCACGGCTCGGTCGCGGTCGGGGGTAACGCCGAGCAGATCAGCGGTTACCTCGATCAGCGTCACCAGGACGGCATGTCGCTCGCCGAGGCGCTGAAGCTGGCCGTGCAGGCCCTGTCCCGCGACACGAACGGCAGTGAGCGGGAGATCCCCGCGGAGCGCATGGAGGTCGCGGTCCTGGACCGTACGCGTCCGCAGAAGCGCAAGTTCAAGCGCATCGTGGGCCGGCAGCTGGCCCGTCTGCTGGAGGCCGGCGGCGCGGAGACGGCCGCGGAGGCCGAGGACTCCGACGAGGAGAAGTAGGACCCACCGGTATCGCCCCCCGGTACACCCACCGCCCGACAGCGCGCCCCGGCCGAGCAGGCCGGGGCGCGCGGCGTTGGGGAGGCGCGGTGCCGCCCCGACAGGGGCGCGGGGCACTGCGCGACCAGCCACTGTCGGCTCGCAGACACCAGACCACCTCAACGGGCGCTCAGCCCCCTGGAGGCGCCGTAGAGCCCCGTACCACCAGCTCCACCGGAATGTCCCCGCCCTCGGGTGTACGGCCCTCCAGGACCGCCAGCAGGGCCTGCATGCCCCGTTCCCCGAAGAGCTCCGCGTCCAGGCGGACCGTGGTGAGTTCCGGGTCGAGGGCCTGGGCGAGGGCGAGGTCGTCCAGGCCGGTGACGGAGATGTCCTCGGGGATGCGCAGGCCGAGGCGGCGAGCGGCCTTGTACGCCCCGGCGGCGAGTTTGTCGTCGTCGCAGACGAGTGCTGTTGGGCGTGGGCCCGGGCCGGGAGCCGAGAGGGCTGTTTCGGCGGCTGTCACGGCGGCCTCGATGGAGATCGGTGCGCGGGCCGTGCGGAGCAGGGTGTCCGGTACGGCGGCCAGACGGGTCGCGAGTTCGCGCGCCCGCGCCTCGAAGGTCCAGGAGGCGATGTCGGCCGCCAGGTGCAGGTAGTGGCGGTGGCCTAGGCCCAGCAGGTGGTCGGTGACCTGTCGTACGCCGTCGGCGATGTCGAGGTTGACCGTCGCCGCGCCCAGGCTGCCCTCGGGGTCGCTGTCGAGCATGACGAGGGGCAGTTGGTCGCCCCGGATGTCCGTCAGCGCGTCGGCGGCCATGGAGGAGGCGATCACGCCGTCGAGAGCCGCCTGTGCCGAGGCGAAGGGGTTCCGGGCCGGTCCGATGCCCTCCGGGGACGGGTACAGCACCACACCGAAGCCGTGTTGTGCCGCGATCCGGGCCGCGCCGGTGTAGACGCCTCCGAAGAACTCGGTGGTCAGGGCGGGGACCACGAGAAGTACGGTGCGCGTGTGGCCCAGCCGGAGGTTGCGGGCGGCGAGGTTCGGCCGGTAGCCGAGTTCGCGTGCGGCTTCCCGGACGCGTTCCGCGGTGGTCTGTGACACGCGTCCGTGCCACTTGTCGCCGAGGACGAGGGAGACCGCGGCCTGGGAGACGCCCGCGGCCTGGGCGACGTCGCGGCTCGTGGGGCGGGTACTGCCTCGTGCCACCGTTGCCCTGCTCCTTCGTCTGGACCGGCTTCTGGACTGGGTTCTGGACTGGGTTCTGGGCTGGCTTCTGGACTGGCTTCTGGACTCGTGGACAGCGCACATGGTACGTATGGCGAGCGACGTTATACGTAACACTTCATGGGAGAAGGGTGGGGACATGGCCGCCGGATACCTGGAGATCCTCAGGGCACGGCACGCCGCGCGCCTGCTGACCGGCACGCTCGTGGGCCGGCTGCCGAACATCACGGCTGCGATCGCCGTCGTGCTCTTCGTGCGGGCGGAGGGTGGGACGTACAGCCTCGCGGGGGCTCTGGTCGCCGTGTACGGCGTCGCCAACGCCGTGGGCCAGCCCGTGCTCGGCCGTCTCGTGGACCTCCACGGTCAGCCTCGTGTCCAGTTGCCGGCCGCGCTCGTCTCGGCTCTCGGGATGACCGTGTTCGCCTTCACGGGTATCGGGTCGCTGGTGCCGGCGTACGCCGCGGTGACGGTCGCCGGGCTTTTCACGCCTCCTCTGGAGGGCGGTCTGCGGGCGCTGTGGCCCTCTGTCCTCCGTAAGGAGGAGCAGGTGCACCGGGCGTACGCGATGGACGCCGTGGCGCAGGAGGTCATGTTCACCGTCGGGCCGCTGCTCGTGACGCTGAGCGTGTCGCTGTGGTCCGCCCGGACCGCACTCGTCCTGCTGAATGTCATCGGCGTCCTGGGTGCCCTTTCGGTCGTCGTGTCGCCGCCTTCGCGCGCGTGGCGGTCGGCGCCGCGCGAGGCCCACTGGCTGGGTGCGCTGCGTTCGCCGGGGCTGCTGGTGATGCTGTCGGCGTTCCTGTTCGTCGGCGTCGCGCTGGGTTCCATCACGGTCGCCGCCGTCTCGTACGCGGACGGTCACGGGGGCGACGCGGTGTACGGCTGGCTGATGGCGGGTCTGGGGCTGGGTGCGCTCGTGGGCGGCACTGTGTACGGGGCGCGGCAGTGGGTGGGTGCGCCGGAGCGCCGACTGCGGCTGCTGGTGGCCCTTCTGGCGGTCTGTTACCTGCCGCTGGTGCTGATGCCCGGTCCGGTCGCGATGACGGCGCTGACGGCCCTCGCGGGTGTCTTCCTGGCGCCTGCCATCGCGTGTGCCTTCGTGCTCGTGGACCGGCATGCGCCGCGCGGTACGGTCACGGAGGCGTTCTCCTGGCTCGTGACGACGTTCACGGTGGGTATGTCGGTCGGTACGGGGCTGGCGGGGCCTGTCGTGGAGTCGGGTGGGGCCGTATGGGGCTTTGTCGTGCCGGGTGCGGCGGGGGGTGTCTCCGCGCTGGTGTTGCTGGTCACCGGGCGGGTCCTCGCGGTTCCTGGTGAGGGGCCGGTGGTTGGGGTCTCTTCGGAAAATGATCCAAACCGTGCCGTCGAACCCCGTTTCAGCTCAGGGGATCGGGCGTAATGTTCAGTCATGGACCGCCGCATTTTCGGGCTGGAGAACGAGTACGGCGTCACGTGCACGTTCAGGGGACAGCGCCGCCTGTCTCCTGACGAGGTGGCGCGGTACCTCTTCCGCCGTGTCGTGTCATGGGGCCGCAGCAGCAATGTGTTTCTGCGGAACGGGGCCCGTCTGTATCTCGACGTGGGCTCACATCCGGAATACGCGACACCCGAATGTGACAACGTGACCGAACTGGTCACTCATGACAAGGCCGGCGAGCGCATTCTCGAAGGACTGCTGGTCGACGCCGAACGCCGCCTGCACGAGGAGGGAATCGCAGGCGACGTCTACCTGTTCAAGAACAACACCGACTCGGCGGGCAACTCCTACGGTTGCCACGAGAACTATCTGGTGGCCCGGCACGGGGAGTTCTCCCGGCTCGCGGACATCCTCATTCCGTTCCTCGTCACGCGGCAGCTGCTGTGCGGGGCGGGCAAGGTGCTGCAGACTCCGCGTGGCGCCGTGTACTGCGTCAGCCAGCGTGCCGAGCACATCTGGGAGGGCGTGTCGTCGGCGACGACCCGTTCCCGGCCGATCATCAACACGCGCGACGAGCCGCACGCGGATGCGGAGCGTTACCGCCGTCTGCATGTGATCGTGGGCGACTCGAACATGTCCGAGACGACCATGCTCCTCAAGGTCGGCGCCACGGACCTGGTGCTCCGCATGATCGAGGCGGGCACCGTGATGCGTGATCTGACCCTGGAGAACCCGATCCGGGCGATCCGTGAGGTCAGCCACGACATCACCGGGCGCCGGAAGGTGCGTCTGGCCAGTGGCCGTGAGGCCTCGGCCCTGGAGGTGCAGCGCGAGTACTACGAGAAGGCCGTGGACTTCTGCGACCGTCGCGGTATCCGAACCGGCACGGTCGAGCAGGTCCTGGAGCTGTGGGGCCGCACGCTGGACGCGATCGAGTCCGAGGACCTCGACCGGATCGGCACCGAGATCGACTGGGTCATGAAGTACAAGCTCATCGAGCGGTACCGCGCCAAGCACAACATGACCATGTCGCATCCGCGGGTCGCCCAGATAGACCTCGCCTATCACGACATCCACCGCCGTCGTGGGCTGTACTACCTCTTGGAGAAGAAGGGGCAGGCCGCCCGGATCTGCAACGATCTGAAGATCTTCGAGGGCAAGTCCGTTCCGCCGCAGACCACTCGGGCCCGGCTGCGCGGTGACTTCATCCGGCGGGCCCAGGAGCAGCGCCGTGACTTCACGGTCGACTGGGTGCACCTGAAGCTGAACGACCAGGCTCAGCGCACGGTGTTGTGCAAGGACCCGTTCCGTTCGGTGGACGACCGGGTGGAGAAGCTGATCGCCGGTATGTGAGCCGACGCCGGCTCGTCACGGAGCGGGCCGCGCGGGACGCCCGGTGGCCGGGAGGCAGGAGTGCCTTCCGGCCACCGGGCGTTTCTGTGTGGGGTGGCGTTCGGTTCGTGCGCGGCGGCACATTGTTTGTCGAAACGGCTGTGGTGTGCCGACGACGCCTTGTGACGGGGGATCGACGAGCTGTGGACGATGCGTCGGGTGGTGTGTGCCGGTGCGGGTCCTGGGCGGCGGTATTACTGCGATTTTTCCCGTCCGGGGATTTCCAGAAGCATTGGCGCACAACAGGGCTCGATTTGCGCTCTGTCATGACACGGGCTCGTACCGGCCGGCTGCCTGTGGGGCGGCGTGTTGTGCGGTGATCGGCCCCGCGGAGCGTGTACGTCGTAGAGTGGCGGCCATTGCCCTCACCCCCGAGCCCAGTTGGACTGATGAACTTCAATACGAAACGACGTGTCGCCGCGCTGCTGGCCGTCCCCGCCCTGTTGTTCACCGCCGCGTGCGGTTCGGACGACGGGAACAACGGCGATGCGGCAGCAGGCGTCGCCCAGATCAAGGGGAAGGTCGGGGAGAAACCCGAGATCTCCGTGCCCAAGGACGGCAAGCCGTCCAAGAAGACCGTGACCAAGACGGTCTCGGAGGGCAGTGGGAGCGTGATCAAGGCCTCCGACTTCGTCCGGCTGGACTGGACCGTCGAGAAGTGGGGCGGTGGCAAGGAACTCGGCGGCACCTGGGCGGCGCAGACCGGCGGCAAGACGGCCCGGCCGCAGTCCGTCGAGCAGATCGGCAAGCCGAGCCAGCAGCTGCCCGACAAGGTCATCGACGCCGTGAAGGGCAAGAAGGCGGGCAGCCGGATCCTCGTGCAGGGCACGGCCGCCGATCTGCTCGGCCAGAACCTGAACCCGTCCTCCGGCATCGCCGCGAAGGACGTGCTGATCTGGGTGGTCGACCCGGTCGGCGCCGCCGCTGTGGACGCCAAGGCCGAGGCCAAGGGCGAGCAGGCGGCCTCCGAGTCCGGGATGCCCGAGGTGAAGGCCCCGTCGCAGAAGGCGGCGACCATCACCGTCCCCAAGGGCGCCAAGGCCCCCAAGGACCTCAAGCAGCAGGTGCTGATCAAGGGCAGCGGCAAGAAGGTCGAGGCGGGCCAGGGGCTCATCGCCCAGTACACCGGGGTCAAGTGGGAGGACGGCAAGAAGTTCGACTCCTCCTGGGACCACGGCGGCGCCACCGCCTTCCAGATCGGCACCGGCTCCGTGGTGCAGGGCTGGGACAAGGGCCTCGTCGGCAAGAACGTGGGTGACCGGGTGCTGCTGGTGATCCCGCCCTCCCTCGGCTACGGCGCGAGCCCCAACAGTGAGCTGGCCAAGAACACGCTGGTCTTCGTGGTGGACATCCTCGGCGCCGTCTGACCGGGTGGTCTGTGAGACTGTTCTCCACGCAGGTCACGCAACAAGGAGTGATGAAGTGAGCATCGACAAGCCCGAGATCGACTTCCCGGGCGGCGAGCCCCCGAAGGACCTTGAGATCAAGGACATCTGGGAGGGCGACGGGCCGGTCGCGAAGGCGGGCGACTCAGTCTCCGTCCACTATGTGGGCGTGGCCTTCTCCACCGGCGAGGAGTTCGACGCGTCCTGGAACCGCGGCACGCCGCTGCAGTTCCAGCTCGGTGCCGGCCAGGTCATCGCGGGCTGGGACCAGGGTGTGCAGGGCATGAAGGTCGGCGGGCGTCGTCAGCTGACCATTCCCGCCCACCTCGCCTACGGCGACCGTGGTGCCGGTGGCGGCCGTATCGCCCCCGGCGAGACGCTGATCTTCGTCTGCGACCTGGTCTCGGTCTGAGCCGTCCCAGGAGCGCGCCGCCGGCGGTCGTGCGCGCGGTGCCACCGGGAGGGACCGGTGTGCGGGCGCCTGATCGTCCGGTGCGATTCGATCGCTGTACGGCGCGGTCGTCGTACGCCGTGTGATCGGGACCCGACCGGTCCCGATCATCTGGGCCCATGCCTGTGCGGGCATGGGCCCTTGGCTTTTGCCGGGGTACCGCGGGGCGGTACGGTCATGGCTCAGAAGGGCCGACCGAGAGGACGTAGGGCGTCGATGGCCATTGCCAAGGCGGAGCGGCTGATGAACCTGGCGCTGTGTCTGCTGGGGACGCGGCGACCGCTGAGCAAGCGCGAACTGCGCCAGTCCATCGAGGCCTATCTGGAAGCCGGGTCCGACGACTCCTTCAACCGGATGTTCGAGCGCGACAAGGACGATCTGCGTGAACTCGGCCTGGTCATCGAGACGGTGGAGAACCTCGACGGCGAGGTCGGCTACATGGCACGCCGCGACAGCAACCGGCTGCCGCCCATCACCCTGGATGCCGAGGAGGCCGCCGCTCTCGGGCTGGCCGCCAAGGTGTGGCAGCAGGCGCGTCTGGCGGGCGCGGCGAGTGGTGCCCTGCAGAAGCTGCGTGCGGCCGGTCTGCCCGAGGACGTCGACCCGTACGGGGCGCATGGCGCTCTGGAGCCCCGGATCCCGGTGCACGAGGCCGCCTTCGAGCCGCTGATGCTGGCCTGCCGCGACCGTCGTCCGGTCGTCTTCGAGTACCGCAAGGCGACCGCCGCCCGCCCCGAGCCGCGTACCGTCGAGCCGTGGGCGCTGGAGTGCTGGCGCGGCCACTGGTACCTGGCCGGCTGGGACCGTGACCGCGGTGCCGAGCGGGTCTTCCGGCTCTCCCGCATCACGGGCAAGGTGCGCACGCGCAGCGGCGCCTTCACTGCCGAGGTCCCGGACGTCGTCACGGTGCGCGAGACCGTGGCGAGCTGGGCCGGGGAGACCGCCGACCGCTCCGCGCTGATCCGGCTGCGTTCGGGCGCCGGTTACCCCTTGCGGGCGAAAGCCACCTCGGTACGGGAACTCGGCAACGGCTGGGACGAGTTGGAGATTCCGTACGGGCACGGTCTGGATGCCTGGCTGGTGGAGTTCGGGCCCGACGTGGTGGTCCTGGATCCGGCCGAGCTGCGGGCCGATGTGGTGGACCGGCTGCGCGCCGTGGCCAAGGGCTGAGGGGGATGTAAGAAAGTGGTGGGAAAACCGGCCAGGCCGGCGAACGCCATCGACCAGACCCGGCGGATGCTCTCCCTGGTCACGTATCTCAGGGAGCGTCCCGGCGCCCGTGTGGAGGATGTCGCCCGCGCGTTCGGGATCAGTGAGGACGAGCTGATCTCCGATCTGGACGTGCTGCCTCTGTGCGGCACCAGCTTCCGTGGCGGTGACCTGCTCGACATCGACACCGACGGTGACCGGATCTGGTGGCACAACCCCGCCGCCCTCGGGGCGGAAGCGGCCGAGCCGCTGCGGCTGGCCGCTGACGAGGCCACGGCTCTGCTCGTGGCCGCCAGGGCCGTGTCGACCCTGCCCGGTCTGCGCGAGGGCGACCGGCAGGCGCTGCTGCGGGCCACCGCCAAGGTGGAGGCGGCCGCGGGGGAGGCGGCCGGAGCCAGCTCCCGGCTCTCGGTGACCTTCGAGTCGGAGGGCGGTGTCTTCGCGGACGTCGACCGTGCGATCTCCGAGCGCCGCCGTCTGTGGATCCGCTACTACTCACCGGCCCGCGACGAGGTCACCGAGCGCGAGATCGACCCGATCCGCCTGGTCAGCGTGGGTCACACCTACGTCGAGGCCTGGTGCCGCCGCTCCGAGGCGCGCCGCACCTTCCGGCTCGACCGGGTCGCCGAGATCAAGATCCTCGACGAGCCGTCCGCGCCGCCCGAGATCGAGTTGCGTGACCTGTCCGAGGCGCTCGTGCAGCCCGCGGCGGAGGATCCCGAGGTGGTCGTCGAGGTCGGGCCGGGCGGCCGCTGGGTCGCCGAGTACTACCCGCACGACAGCGCCGATGAACTGCCGGACGGTGGTCTGCGTATCACCCTGCGGACCCCCGATCCCGCCTCGCTGCGGCGGCTGGCTCTGCGGCTCGGGCGCGACGGCCGGATCGTCTCGCCCCAGGACCTCGCGGACAGCGCCCGGCAGGCGGCGCGGGAGGCCCTGGCGGCATACGACGGGCCGGAGGCCGAGCACGACGAGCCACCCCTGGGGCACGGCGAGCCGGAAGGCGTCCCGTGCGCACCTCATGGAGTCCAGGACCGGCGGTAGGACAGGCGTAGGCACCAGGGAAAAAGGGGAGCAAGGGCTTTGAGCGGGTCGGTGGTGTCCGAAACCGGGGCGGCGACGTCCGGTGTGCGGGACGTGCAGGAGATGTCCGTGGCGGTCGCGTTCGCCGGTATGAAGCGGGTGGGCGGCGTGGTGTTCAAGGCCGGCTGCCCCGACTGCAGGGCCAATTTCGAGCTGGGCGCCCGTGAGCTGAGGCTGGCCATCGGCGCCACCAGCAAAACCACGTTCTACTCGTTCACCTGCCCGGGCTGCGGGGTGGCCGTACGCAAGCCCGCCGGCGAGCGCATCGTCGAGCTGCTCACCGGCGGCGGGGTGCGCACGCTGCGGCTGCACCCCACGGTCTAGGCTCGGCGACATGTTCTGGCCGATGCTCGCGATCGCTGTGGGGTTCCTGGGTCTCGCCGTCCTCGGTGTGCTCGCCGTCCGGGTCTTCCTGGAGGCACAGCGCCTGGGCCGGCAGGTCAGTGACTCCACGACTCGTATAAGCCGCGCCGCCGAGGAGTTGGAGCGTGCGTCGGCGAGCGTGGCCCGCTCTGTGGACGGACTGTGAGTCGGGGCGGGGCCCGCTGTGAGTTGGAGGGGCTGGGTGCTTTGGGCCACTTCGCCCTGTCACCTTCTCACCTTGGGCAGGTACTCTCATGGCGCGACCCGGAGAACGAGGCGCGGGTCGCAGATTGGGAGTACGCACAGGGATTGCCTGACGTTCACCCCTGAGCGTTACGATCGCTGCCAGCACGATCGTTCGGACACTTGTCCGACTGGTCGGACAGCACCCCACACCCGCTGCCTCGGTGAGAAGGTAAAGAATTATGTTCGGAAGGCTCGGCGCTCCCGAGATCATTCTCATCCTCGTCGTCATCATCCTGCTGTTCGGCGCGAAGAAGCTTCCGGACATGGCCCGCTCGCTCGGCAAGTCCGCGCGCATCCTCAAGAGCGAGGCCAAGGCGATGAAGTCGGAGGGCCAGGACAACTCGACGGCCGCCTCCGCCCCGCCGCACGACGAGAACCCCGCTCAGCGCACCATCCAGGCGGCGCCCGGTGACGTGACCAGCTCCCGCCCGGTCACCGAGCCGACGGACACGACCAAGCGCTGACGCAGGGCCGGTGACAACCGGCCCGCCGCACGAGATGGGAATGTGGGTTGCTGAAGTCTGCCCGCAAAGAGGAGAAGGATCCAGAGGGGCGGATGCCCCTCGCGGAGCACCTCCGTGAGCTCCGCAACCGGCTCGCGAAGGCGATGCTGGCCATCGTCGCCGTCACGATCGTCGCCGCCTTCTTCTACAACGACATCATCAACTTCTTCACCAAGCCGATCCTCGAGTCGGTGGGCTGCGCCCAGTCCTTCGAGGAACTGGCGAAGACGTCCAAGGACGCCAACCCCTGTGCGCAGATCACGATCAATGGTCTGCTCACCCCCTTCACCCTGGCGCTGAAGGTGTCCCTGATGGCAGGCGTCGTCCTCGCCTCGCCGATCTGGCTCTTCCAGCTGTGGGCGTTCGTCGCGCCGGGACTGCACAAGCACGAGCGGAAGTACGCCTACGCGTTCGTCGGGACGGGGGTCCCGCTCTTCCTCGGCGGCGCCTTCTTCGCCTACAAGGTGCTGCCCACCACCGCGAAGGTCCTGATCGAGTTCACGCCCTTCGGCGTCGACAACCTGCTGCCGCTGGACGACCTGCTCGACCTGGTCACGCGCATGGTGATCGTCTTCGGCCTCTCGTTCGAGCTGCCGCTGCTGCTGGTCCTGCTCAACTTCTCCGGCATCCTCAGCGGTAAGCGCATGCTCGGCTGGTGGCGCGGCATGATCATGGGCATCACGGTCTTCGCGGCCGTCGCCACGCCCAGCACCGACCCGCTGACGATGATGGCGCTCGCCGGACCGATCTGGATCCTGTACTTCGGTGCCGTCGCCGTGTCGCTCCTCAACGACCGTCGCAGGGCGCGCCGCGACGCCATGGGGCCCGACGACGACGAGGCCTCCGACCTCGACCTCACCCCCGAGGACATCGGCGAGATCGAGACCGTGTCGGCGAGCCGCGCCCTGCCCGAGGGCACCGGCACGGACCGGGTCAACGGCTACGACGACGTGACCTGACGCACTCAGGAACACCACCAACCCCTCCGCGGGCCGCGGCCGGGGCGCCCCACGGCGCGGTCGGCCGCTTCCGCGTGGGACCGTGTACGGGGTGCCGGACCGGTCGCGCGTTCCTGATCTGCGGGGACCTCGTGTCCATCGACGGCCGATCCGGATAATGATCGTCCTGTTGTCAGTGGGGGCCGGTAGTCTCGAAAGCACGATGACAGAGGACCTCTCACCGGCCGAGCGGTATGCGGCAGCCCGTAGGCGCGCTGCCGAGCAGGCCACCGCACTCGCTTCCTTCCGCGAGATGTACGACTTCGGTCTCGACCCCTTCCAGATCGAGGCCTGCCAGGCACTCGAGGCCGGGAAGGGCGTGCTGGTGGCCGCCCCCACCGGCTCCGGCAAGACGATCGTCGGCGAGTTCGCCGTCCACCTCGCCCTGAACCAGGGCAAGAAGTGCTTCTACACGACGCCCATCAAGGCGCTGTCGAACCAGAAGTACGCCGACCTGTGCCGTCGCTACGGCACGGAGAAGGTCGGCCTGCTCACCGGCGACAACAGCGTCAACTCGGATGCGCCGGTGGTCGTCATGACCACCGAGGTCCTGCGGAACATGCTGTACGCGGGCTCGCAGACCCTCCTCGGCCTCGGCCATGTGGTCATGGACGAGGTGCACTACCTCTCCGACCGCTTCCGCGGCGCCGTCTGGGAGGAAGTGATCATCCACCTCCCCGAGTCGGTGACACTCGTGTCACTGTCGGCGACCGTGTCGAACGCCGAGGAGTTCGGCGACTGGCTCGACACGGTCCGCGGCGACACCGAGGTGATCGTCTCCGAGCACCGTCCCGTACCGCTGTTCCAGCACGTCCTGGCCGGCCGTCGGATGTACGACCTCTTCGAGGAGGGCGAGGGCAACAAGAAGGCGGTCAACCCGGACCTGACACGTATGGCCCGCATGGAGGCCAGCCGGCCCTCGTACCAGGACCGCAGGCGCGGCCGGGCCATGCGCGAGGCCGATCGCGAGCGCGAGCGCAGACAGCGGTCCCGGGTCTGGATCCCCAGCAGGCCGGAGGTCATCGAACGGCTGGACGCCGAGGGCCTGTTGCCCGCCATCACCTTCATCTTCAGCCGCGCGGCCTGCGAGGCCGCCGTCCAGCAGTGCCTGTACGCCGGTCTGAGGCTGAACGACGACGAGGCACGCCTGAAGGTGCGCGCCCTGGTCGAGGAGCGCACGGCCACGATCCCCGCCGAGGACCTCCATGTCCTTGGCTACTACGAGTGGCTGGAGGGCCTGGAGCGCGGCATCGCGGCCCATCACGCGGGCATGCTGCCGACGTTCAAGGAGGTCGTCGAGGAGCTCTTCGTGCGCGGCCTGGTCAAGGCCGTGTTCGCGACCGAGACCCTCGCGCTCGGCATCAACATGCCCGCGCGCTCGGTGGTGTTGGAAAAGCTCGTCAAGTGGAACGGCGAGCAGCACGCCGACATCACACCCGGTGAGTACACCCAGTTGACGGGGCGCGCCGGACGCCGCGGCATCGACATCGAGGGCCACGCCGTCGTGCTCTGGCAGCGCGGCATGAACCCCGACCACCTCGCCGGGCTCGCCGGCACGCGCACCTACCCCCTGCGCTCCAGCTTCAAGCCGTCGTACAACATGGCGGTGAACCTGGTCGAGCAGTTCGGACGGCACCGCTCCCGCGAGCTGCTGGAGACGTCCTTCGCCCAGTTCCAGGCCGACAGGTCGGTCGTCGGGATCTCCCGCCAGGTACAGCGCAACGAGGAGGGCCTGGAGGGCTACAAGGACTCCATGACCTGCCACCTCGGCGACTTCGAGGAGTACGCGCGGCTGCGCCGCGAGCTCAAGGACCGTGAGAACGAACTGGCCAAGCAGGGTGCCGCCCAGCGGCGGGCCGAGGCGGCCGTGGCGCTGGAGAAGCTCAAGCCGGGCGACGTCATCCACGTCCCCACCGGCAAGTACGCGGGCCTCGCCCTGGTGCTGGACCCGGGCCTGCCCGCCGGCCGCTCCAACGGCCACCGCGGCTTCGAGTACCACGACGGCCCGCGACCCCTCGTCCTCACTGCCGAGCGGCAGGTCAAGAGGCTGGCGTCCATGGACTTCCCGGTGCCCGTCGAGGCCCTGGAGCGGATGCGGATCCCCAAGTCCTTCAACCCGCGCTCACCTCAGTCGCGCCGGGACCTGGCCTCCGCGCTGCGCACCAAGGCAGGGCACCTCGTCCCCGACCGGCACCGCAAGAAGCGGTCCGTGGCCGCCGACGACCGTGAGATCGCCCGGCTGCGCGCCGAGCTGCGCGCCCACCCCTGCCACGGGTGCAGCGACCGCGAGGACCACGCCCGCTGGGCCGAGCGCTACCACCGCCTCAAGCGCGACACGACCCAGCTGGAGCGCCGCATCGAGGGCCGCACGAACACCATCGCGCGGACCTTCGACCGGATCGTCGCCCTGCTGACGGAGCTCGACTACCTGCGCGGCGACGAGGTCACCGAGCACGGCAAGCGGCTCGCCCGGCTGTACGGCGAGCTCGACCTGCTCGCCAGCGAGTGCCTGCGCGCCGGCGTCTGGGAGGGACTTGGCCCCGCCGAACTCGCCGGGTGCGTCTCGGCGCTGGTGTACGAGGCCCGAGTGAGCGACGACGCACTGGCGCCCAAGCTGCCGTCCGGCAAGGCCAAGGCGGCGCTCGGCGAGATGGTCCGCATCTGGGGGCGGCTCGACGCGCTGGAGGAGGAGTTCCGCATCAGCCAGACCGAGGGTGTCGGCCAGCGCGAGCCGGACCTCGGCTTCGCCTGGGCCGCGTACATGTGGGCCTCCGGCAAGGGGCTGGACGAGGTGCTGCGCGAGGCGGAGATGCCGGCCGGTGACTTCGTGCGGTGGTGCAAGCAGGTCATCGATGTGCTCGGGCAGATCTCGGCGGCGGCGCCTGCTCATGCGGAGGGCTCGACGGTGGCGAAGAGTGCGCGTAAGGCTGTTGACGGGCTGTTGCGGGGAGTTGTGGCTTACTCGTCCGTGGGGTGAGTTGCCTTCACGTACTCCCTCCAGCCGCCGTACGCCGTGATGTCGGCCGCGCTCTCCAGCGCGGCCGGCTCGCACAGGAAGCCCGGTACGGGGCTGCCGTCGGCCAACTCCACGCTGCCGAGGGCCATCGGGCGGGGGAGCGCGGTCAGCAGGCGGCCGAGGCCCTCCGTCGGGAGGCGCCACACCTCGGCCTCGATCCCGGCCCCGCCCGCGCCGACGCGGACGAGACCCGGCTTCGGCGGGTCGGTCGCCAGCGCGTGCAGGCGGTAGACGGGCGCCGTCGTGGTCGTACGGTCGAGGCGGGCGCCCAGGGCCAGGAGCTGAGGGTTCAGCGGCTGCCCGGACAGGTGGGCGCCGACCACCGCGAGCCGTGTCTCCGGCTGGAGCAGCGCGGCGATCCGGGCCAGGCGTTCGTCCGTGAACGCGGGGCCGATCAGCATCACGCCGAACGGAAGCCCGTTCACCTCGCCCGCCGGGACGGCTACCGCTGCCTGGTCGAAGAGGTTCGTCGAGTTGGTGAAACGGCCAAGGCGGGCGTTGGCGCCCAGCGGGTCGGCGCCGACCTCGGCGAGGGTGGGGTGGCCCGGGCTGGTGGGCAGCACCAGGGCGTCCGCGTCGGCGAGTTCGACCAGGGCGCGGGTGCGCAGGGCGGCCAGACGGTCCTGGTCGGCGAAGAGCTGGTGGGCGGGGATGTCGCGGGCGCGGGTGATGATGCCGGCGACGGTGGGGTTGAGTCCGTCGCCGCCCTCGGCGGTCAACTTGTCGATAAAGCTTCCCACCGCCGTGTAGCGCTCGGCCACGAACGCGCCCTGGTACAGCATCGCGGCGGCCTCGGTGAACGGGGTCAGGTCGATCGTGCGGATCTCGGCGCCCGCCGTGGCGAGCTGTGCCACCGCCGCCTCGTACGCCTCGGCCCAGCCCTCGTCGAGTTCGCCGAGCTGTGACGCCGACGGGACCGCGACGCGCCACGGTCCTGGGGCGCGCTGGGGGAGTGGCGGGAGGGCGCGGGCGGGCGGCGACGTCATGTGAGTGAGCGCCCGCTCGGCCTCCGGGAGGGTGCGGGCGAACACGGTCACACAGTCGAGGGAGGCGCAGGCCGGGACGACGCCGGTCGTGGGGACCAGGCCGCGGGTGGGTTTCAGGCCGACGATGCCGTTGAAGGCGGCGGGGACGCGGCCCGAGCCGGCGGTGTCCGTGCCGAGGGCGAGGTCGACGATGCCGAGCGCCACGGCCACGGCCGAGCCGGAACTGGAGCCGCCGCTGATCCGTGCCGCGTCGTGGGCGCCCCGTACGGCGCCGTAGGGGGAGCGGGTGCCGACCAGGCCCGTGGCGAACTGGTCCAGGTTCGTGGTGCCCAGGACGATGACGCCTGCCGCGCGCAGGCGGGCGACGACGGGGGCGTCGGCCTCCGGCGTGTACGCGTACGCGGGGCACCCTGCCGTGGTGGGGAGGCCCTGCACGTCGATGTTGCCCTTGGCTGCGACGAGCCGTCCGGCGAGGGGGAGTTCCTCGCCGGCAGCGAGGCGTTCGTCGACGGCTCGGGCTTCGGCTTCCACCTCCGGCTGGGGGCGCAGGTCGATCCAGATCTCGGGGCGGTCCACGTCCTGGATGCGGGCGTAGGCCATCCGGACTCTCGTGACGGTCGAGGTCGGCATCCGTGCTCCTTGGCTGAGGTGGGTCTGTCGTCCGCCGGTCCGTGGGCAGCCGCGTGTCGACTAGGTGGGCGCGATGACCACCAACGCCGTGCCCGCCTCCACCTGGGAACCCGGTCGGGTCAGTACCTCGTGGACCACGCCGTTCACCGGGGAGTGCACCCTGGACTCCATCTTCATGGCCTCAAGGGTCAGCAGGGGCTGACCCGTGGTCACCGTGTCGCCCTCGCCTACGTTCAGCTGCCAGACGGACGCGGCGAACTCGGCCTCCACCAGGTGGCCGCCCTCCGGGACCGTCACCGTGGCCGGGGGAGCTGCCGGGGTGTCGGCCGCCTGTGCCCGGGCGAACTCGCCCGCCGCCTCCCAGGCGTCCCGCTCCGCGGTGAACGCGGCACCCTGCCGGGCGCGGAACTCGGCGATGGAGTCCGCGTGTTCGGCGAGGAACGCCTCGTACTCCGCCAGCGAGAACGTGCCTTCCTCCACGCGCGGCACGAAGCGGCCCGAGACGATGTCGGCGCGGAGTTCCAGGAGTTCGCCGGCGTCGACCGGGTACCACCTGATCCGGTCGAAGAAGCGGAGCAGCCACGGCGAGCCGGGCTCGAAGGCGCCGCGCTGCTGCCAGCCGGACCAGACCTGGGTCGTCCGGCCGACGAACTGGTAACCGCCGGGCCCTTCCATGCCGTAGACGCACAGGTACGCACCCCCGATGCCGACCGAGTTCTCGGCGGTCCACGTCCGCGCCGGGTTGTACTTGGTCGTGACGAGGCGGTGGCGCGGGTCCAGGGGAGTGGCGACCGGGGCACCGAGGTAGACGTCGCCCAGGCCGAGAACGAGGTACTCCGCCTCGAAGACCGTGCGGTACACGTCCTCCACCGACTCCAGGCCGTTGACGCGTCGGATGAACTCGATGTTCCACGGGCACCAGGGTGCGTCGTCGCGTACGCCCGCCATGTAGCGGGCGATCGCCTCGCGGGTGGCCGGGTCGTCCCAGGAAAGGGGGAGGTGCACCGTGCGGGACGGGACGACGAGTTCGTCGGCCGGGGGCAGGGTCGCGGTGATCTCCCGTACCGTCGCGAGGAGTTCGGACTGGGGCAGGACCGAGGGGTCCGTCTGGATCTGGAGCGAGCGGATGCCCGGGGTCAGGTCCGTGACGCCGTCGAGCGCGGCCTCGGCGACCGTCCGCATCAGTGCGTGGACCCGCAGCCGCAGCGCCAGGTCCAGTTGCATCGGCCCGAACTCGACGAGCAGGTTGTCGTCGCCGCTGCGGCGGTAGGTGATGTCGCCGTCGCGGGCCAGGACGCCGCCGTCGACGATCGCGGGCCGGGCGGAGCCGTCCTCGGTGACCGGCAGGAAGCGTACGGTGTCGCCCGGCCGCAGCTGGCCCAGCTTCCAGCGCTCCGTCGTCGCCACGGTCGCCGGGCAGACGAAGCCGCCGAGCGAGGGGCCGTCGGGACCCAGCAGCACCGGCATGTCGCCGGTGTAGTCGACGGCGCCCACCGAGTAGGGCGTGTCGTGGATGTTGGAGGGATGCAGTCCGGCCTCTCCGCCGTCCGTGCGGGCCCAGCGCGGCTTGGGGCCGACCAGACGGACCCCGGTGCGCGCCGAGTTGAAGTGCACCTTCCAGTCGGCCGAGTAGAAGTCGCGGATGTCGTCCTCGGTGAAGAACTCCGGTGCGGCATGGGGGCCTTCGAGGGCGCCCACATGCCAGGACGTGCCGAACTCCGGGCGGTCGCCCACCGGTACGGATGCCATCGGTGCGGGTGCCGATGCCCCTTCGGCGACGGCACCAGCGTGCAGGACGTCCCCGGGGCGCAGGGCCCGCCCACCGTGTCCTCCGAAGCCGCCCAGCGTGAACGTGGCCGCGCTGCCGAGGAACGGCGGTACGTCCAGGCCGCCGCCCGCGAACAGCACGTACGTCCGCAGACCGTGCTCCGTCGGTGCGCCCACCTCCAGCACGGCTCCGGCGGGTATCGTGACCAGCTCCCACTGGGCGACCGGCGAACCGTTCAGGGTCACCGGTGCGGGTGCCCCGGTCACACACACCGTGGTGGCGTGGGTGAACCGCAACGACGGCCCCTTGAGGGTGCATTCGAGTCCGGGCGCTCCCTCGGGATTGCCGAGGGCCCGGTTGCCGAGGCGGAAGGACAGGTCGTCCATCGGGCCGCACGGAGGCACGCCCACCTGCCAGTGGCCGGTGCGGCCCGGCCAGTCCTGCACGGTGGTGAGAGTGCCGCCGGAGACGACCTCGACGCGCGGGGTCGGATCGGTGACCCCGGAGAGGGTGGCCGTGCAGTGGGCGGCGGTGGCGAAGGAGGTGTCGGCGAGGGCCGCCCGTACCAGGCCCAGGTTCGTCTCGACGCCGTCGACGCGGGTCGCCGCCAGCGCCTCGTCCAGCTTCCGCAGGGCGTGGGCGCGGTCATGCCCGTGCGCGACGATCTTCGCGAGCATCGGGTCGTACGACGTCGTCACCTCGGTGCCCGTCTCCACCCAGCTGTCCACGCGGACGCCCGGCGGGAACGCGACCCGCGTGAGCAGGCCCGCGCTCGGGCGGTGGTCGCGGGAGGGGTCCTCGGCGTACAGACGGGCTTCGACGGCGTGGCCACGGGGTGCGCCCGGGGCCCGTACGACCGCGTGGTCGCCCTGCGCGAGGCGCAGCATCCAGGCCACGAGGTCGACGCCGTACACCTCCTCGGTGACCGGATGCTCCACCTGGAGCCGGGCGTTGACCTCCAGGAAGTACGCCTCCTCGCGCACCGCGTC
Organism: Streptomyces sp. NPDC046862; assembly: GCF_040704615.1. Taxonomy (NCBI): domain Bacteria; kingdom Bacillati; phylum Actinomycetota; class Actinomycetes; order Kitasatosporales; family Streptomycetaceae; genus Streptomyces; species Streptomyces sp. NPDC046862. The sequence goes on from NZ_JBEYXP010000030.1 coordinate 25,312, forward strand.
GTACACGAACTCCACCGTCCCGGCGGAGCGGTAGGCGACGCTCGCGCACAGATCGCGGGCGGAGGCGGCGAGTTGGGCGCGCACGTGGTCGGGAAGGCCGGGCGCCGGTGCCTCCTCCAGGACCTTCTGGTGGCGGCGCTGGAGGGAGCAGTCGCGGTCGCCGAAGGTGACGACCAGGCCCTCGCCGTCGCCGAAGACCTGCACTTCCACGTGACGGGCGTGCTCGACGAGGCGCTCGAGGTACACCCCCGCGGACGAGAAGGCCGCTGCCGCGACGTGCTGCACCCGCTCCCAGGCCTCGGTCAGTTCGCCGGCGGATCGACATGCCGACATACCGATGCCGCCCCCGCCGCCGGTCGCCTTCAGCATCACCGGGTAGCCGATGCGCTCGGCCGCGGACAGGGCCTCGTCCAGGTCAGCCAGCAGGTCCGTGCCCGGTGCGAGCGGTACTCCGGCCGCCTCCGCGGCGGCCCTGGCCGTGTGCTTGGCGCCGAAGAGCTCCAGCTGCTCCGCCGTGGGTCCCACGAACACGATGCCGTCGTCCTCGCAGCGCCGGGCGAACGCCGCGTCCTCGGAGAGGAAGCCGTACCCGGGGTGGATCGCGCCCGCGCCGGTGTCCTTGGCGGCCTTCAGAACGAGGTCGACGTCGAGGTAGGACTCCAGGGCGGGCGCCGGGCCGAGGCGTACGGCGTGGTCGGCGAGCCGTACGTGGGGCGCGGAGCGGTCGGCGTCGGAGTACACGGCGACCGTGCGCAGGCCCATCTCGCGTGCCGTGCGGATGACGCGGATCGCGATCTCGCCCCGGTTGGCGACGAGCAGTGTGTCGAAGCTCATGGCGCGGCCGCCCCGGTGACGGTCATCTGCACCGCCGTCGGGTCGAAGCCGTTGCAGGGGTTGTTGATCTGGGGACAGTTGGAGACCAGGACGAGCACGTCGCGCTCGGCGCGCAGGGTCAGGGCGAGGCCGGGGGAGGAGATGCCGTCGACGATGCCGAGGGTGCCGTCCTGCTCGACGGGCACGTTCATGTACCAGTTGATGTTGGAGACGAGGTCGCGCTTGCCGAGGCCGTACCGGGCGCCCTCCGCGAGGAAGTTGTCCACGCAGGCGTGCTGGGACCAGGTGTGGTGGCCGTAGCGGAGCGTGTTGGACTCCTTGGAGCAGGCGCCGCCGACCGTGTCGTGCCGGCCGACGTCGTCGGCGACCACGGTCATCAGCGCGGTGTGCTCGTTGGACAGCAGCACGCTGCCCGTCGTCAGGAAGATGGTGCCCTGCGCGTGGATCGTGTCGGGGGCGCTGTAGCGGAGGGACGTGTCGTGGGCGTCGTACACGAGGAAGTCGACGGCCTGGTTGCCGTGCAGATCGGTGATGGTGAGGGTCTCGCCCTCGCGTATCACGGACGACCACGGCGCCCTGGCCGGAACGACGGTCTTCATGCGAGCCCCTTCGCGGCGAGGAATTCGGCGGTGTTCAGGAAGGCGCGGCGGCCCTCGGGGGTGGCGTCCCACAGCGGGTCGCCGGGTGCGGTGGGCGCCGAGCGCCAGGCGAGCACTTCCAGAGGGGTACTCACGTACTCCGCGCGCGGGTCGGCGGGGTGGGGCACGTTCGCGAGCAGGACGGTCACGTCCTGCTCGGTGCGCAGGGTCACGCTGCCGCCGGGTCCGGCGGAACCGGTGAAGTGGAGGCTGCCGTCGTCACGGACCTCCACGCCCTGGAAGAACGACAGCGAGGGCGGCAGGTCGCGGGGTGCGAGCCCGTTCTTGGCGGCGGCCAGCTTGAACAGCTCGCGACCGGCGGGGGAGGCGGACTGCGGTGTGCCGTCCCCGTACCGCTCGGTGTTCCGTACGAGGGTGGAGGTGCCGCACAGCGCGTCGTGCCGCCCGGAGGTGTCGGCGGTCACGGAGGCGAGGACGCGGCCCTGGTCGGACAGGAGCAGCCGCCCCTCGCCGAGGTAGGCGTTCCACTGCACCTTCACGGTGTCGGCCACGTTCAGGCGTTCCCAGGGGCGGTCTGCGGCGTGGAGAAGCAGGTGCGCGCAGGCGTCGCCGCGCGGGTCGGTCAGGCGCAGCTCGGTGCCGCGGGCCAGCACCTTGTGCGTGTAGTTGCCGCCCGCCACGGTCTCTGCCCACACCAGGTGCCCCGCCTCGCAGGGCGGCTGCGGCCAGTCGCTCGCCGGCACGACGGGCATCGCCTCGGCCCGTGTGCCCTCCTGTGCCCGGGCATGGGCCCGTGCTCCGTACGTGGTCTCCGTCGCCATCGCGGAACCTCCGGCTGCTCCGGTGATTTCTGTCGCTCGACAGAAATTAGAGTCGGGTCGGGTCGGGGTCGTGTACCGGAGGTTAGTGGGTGGTTACCGAAAGCTCACGGCTGGTTTCGGGCGGGGGCCGGCAGTGTCGCAGGGTGCGTCCCGTGCTGTTAAGGGGCGCGGGGCTGCGTTCATGTGCGGCTCCGCCGCGTGGGCGCGACAAGTCACAGCGAACCCGCGGTCGGCCACCGACAGCAACCCGGCAGACGAGACCGACCAGCCGAACCCCCGGAGGGCCGTGCGAGGATCGAACCCATGGGAAGCACGGGTGGACGCCGCGTCGGGAGGCCGCGGGCCGAGCGGCGGCCGGAGACCGGTCTGTCGCCGCGCGACGAACTGCTCGCGGCCGCCGCGGAGTTGTTCACGACGCGCGGCTATGGCGCCACCACCACCCGGGCCGTCGCCGAGCGGGCCGGAATGCGGCAGGCGTCCATGTACCACTACGTCTCCGGCAAGGAGGAACTCCTCGCCGGGCTCGTGGAGTCCACGGTCACGCCCTCGCTGGCGCTGGCCCGCGAACTGCTCGCCCGGGACGCCGCTCCGGCCGAGGACCGGCTGTGGGAGCTGTGCCGTTCCGATGTGGAGTTGCTCTGCGGCGGTCCTCACAACCTCGGCGGCCTCTACCTGCTGCCCGAGGTGCGCGCCGAACGCTTCGCCGGCTTCCACGCCATACGTGCCGAACTCAAGGACGCCTACCGTCAGTTGATCGCCGTGACGCGCACGGGCGGCGGGCTCTCCAAGAGTGAGCTGGACCTGCGGACGGACCTCGTGTTCGGGCTGATCGAGGGTGTCATCCTCGTTCACCGGTCGGACCCGGACCGTCGGGTCGCGGTGTTCGCCGAGGCCACGGCGGACGCGGCCCTGCGGATCGTCGGAGTCTGAAGCCGGGTCTGAAGCCGGGGCTGAAACCGGGGTTGAAACCGGGGTGTCAACAGCCGGGTCCCGTTCGCTCATTCGTGATTACCAGACGTGTTCGATAACTAGCTGAGCGTATAAATGGAGCCGAGCGTACCCCCGTCCTCGTGCCCATTTCAGGTGCTTGCGGAATATGACATAGCGATGACCCGGTCGGACTAAGCTCGCCCGCGGCGCACCGAGTTGAGGTGTAATCGTGCGCTTGTTCCCAAAAATTACCGAAGATCCAGTTTGAACTCCCTCAAACCACAGCAACTTCCCCGAACCCCAGTCGATTCGTCTCAGAGGGCATACATGGTGAGTGTTCAATCGCCTCCCAGTGGCCGTGAACTTCCCTACGCGCGCGTGCTGTTGCCGCCCGCCATACTCTTGGCCGCGGCGACCGGGGCCGTCGCCGCCCTGGTGACGGGGCCCGCCCGGAACGCCGTCGGCTGGTGCGGAGCCATCACGACCGTCCTGGTCGTCGCGGTCGCGTCCCAGGTCGTGCGCCGCGGCAGGCAACTCCGGTCCCTGCGCGCCGAGTACGGGCAGCGGACCGCCTACCTGGAACACCGCGTCGCATCCCACGACCAGGAGTTCCAGCGCCTCGGCAGGGAGATCCTGCCCGCGATGCTGGAGCGGCTGAGCGGTGGCGATTCCCCCTCAGAGGTGATTCGCCTGGGCATCGCGGAGAACCCCGTCTACAGCAACCTGCCCGAGTCGCAGCGTTCGCTGATCCACATGGTCCTCGACATCGTCGACCGCGAGGACGTCCGGCGCGACTCCTCGCAGCGGGCCTTCGTCAACATCGCACGACGCGTCCAGGCGATCGTGCACCAGCAGAACGTGGAACTCCGGGAGATGGAGGAGGACCACGGGCGCAACCCCGAGGTCTTCGACGACCTGCTGCGCATCGACCACGGCACAGCGCTGATCGGCCGGCTCGCCGACTCCATCGCCGTCCTCGGCGGAGGCGGCCCCGGCCGCCAGTGGCCCGAGCCCGTGCCGCTGTACAGCGTGCTGCGCGGAGCGATGTCCCGCATCCTTGAGTACCGCCGCATCGAGCTGCACTCCATCGCCAAGGTCAACGTCGCCGGGGTGTCCGTCGAGCCGCTCATCCACGCCGCGGCCGAACTCCTCGACAACGCCACCCGCTACTCGCCCCCGCAGACCAAGGTGCACGTGACCGCCGTCGAGGTGCAGACCGGCGTCGCCATCGAGATCGAGGACGCCGGCGTCAGCCTCAGCGAGGAGTCCCGCGCCAAGGCGGAGAACATGCTCGCCATGGCCCAGGCGGGCGCGGACTTCCAGGAGCTCGGCGACACCCCGCGCCTCGGCCTCGCCGTGGTCGGCCGCCTCTCGACGATGTTCAACATGCAGGTCTCGCTGCGGCAGTCAGCGTACGGCGGTGTCCGCGCCGTCCTCGTCGTACCGCGCAACATGCTCACCGACGAGCCCGCCACCAGCTTCGCCCACGGCATCGGCGCCGCCGCTACGCCGGCACTGTCCAACGGCGGCGTCGCCGGCCCCGAGCGCACGCAGAAGAGGCGCCGTCCGACCACCGGCCCGCGCGTCCCGTCCTCGGCCGAGGCGCTGACGGGCATGGACGACGACGCGCCCGTCGTCACCGAGTGGACCGCCAACGGTCTGCCGCAGCGCCGCAGCCGGGTGACGACCCCGCTCAGCCAGCGGATGGCCGAGGCGGCCGCCGCGGAGGCCGCCGCCGAGGCGGCGCGGACCGCCACGCCCGTCTGGGAGCCAGAGCCGGAGAAGATCGAGCCGCCCGGGGCATGGATCGAGGAGTTCTGGGCCGGCCTCAAGGGCGACCCGGACCCGAACGCCTTCACCAGGAACCCGGACGACCCGACGACGTTCACCGCCGACAACGAGCCGGCCCCCAGGAAGGCCGACGACGAGAAGGACCTCAAGTGACCACAATGCGAGCCAACTTCGACTGGATGCTCAAGGACCTCGCCGACGGAGTACCGGGCGTTCAGCAGGTCGTGGTGCTCTCCGCCGACGGACTGCGCATCGCCCGGTACGGCGGTGACCCGGACGCCGCCGACCGTGTCGCCGCGGCCTGCGCGGGCCTGCAGAGCCTGGCCGGTGCCGTCGCCGCCGAGATCGCCACCGGTGACGGCCGGATGCGTGTGGTCATCATCGAGATCCAGGGCGGCTACTTCTACATGATGGAGGCGGGCCCCAACGCCTACCTCGCGGTCCTCGCCAACGCGGTCGCGGAACCCGGCATGATGAGCAACCGCATGCGCGACCTCGTCGCCCGCATCGGCTCCCATCTGACGAGTCCGCCCCGGCGCAACGGGCAGACCGTATGACGCCTCCACAGCGCCAGCGGCGGCATCCCAAGGAGCAGCCCCCGCCCCCACCGACGGGTGACGACGCACGGGACGGCCCCCCGCCGAAGAACCCCGAGCGGCTGTACATCATCACGGGCGCGGCCGTCGAGGACGGCGAGCGGGCCCCGATCGACCTCGTGACGTTGATCGTGGCGAGCGCCGACCTGCCGCCTTCCGCCACGCCGGAGCAGACGGCGCTGCTCCGGCTCTGCCAGGCACCCCTGTCCGTGGCCGAGATCTCGGCCTACCTCAACCTGCCGTTCAGCGTGGTGACCGTCCTGCTCACCGAGCTGCTGGCGGCCGAACTGGTACAGGCGCGCGCCCCGATCGTCCGGCAGGCGCGAGCCGACCGTTCCCTCCTCGAAGCGGTGATGCATGGACTTCAAAAGCTCTGACCCCGTCACGGGTCCTCGAACCGAGGACCACCTGCCGCACACGGCAGAGGCCGGGGTGAAGATCGTGATCGTGGGCGGCTTCGGAGTCGGCAAGACCACCATGGTCGGTTCCGTCAGTGAGATCAGGCCGCTGACGACCGAGGAGACCATGACGCAGGCCGGCATCGGAGTCGACGACAACTACGGCTCCGAGTCCAAGACGGCCACCACCGTCGCCATGGACTTCGGCCGCATCAGCATCACGGACCAGCTCGTGCTCTACCTCTTCGGCACCCCCGGCCAGGAGCGCTTCTGGTTCCTGTGGAACGGCCTGTTCGAGGGCGCCCTCGGCGCGGTCGTCCTGCTCGACACCCGCCGCCTGGAGGTCAGCTTCGACGTCATCGGGCGCCTGGAGGAGCGGGGCGTGCCGTTCGTGGTCGCCGTCAACACCTTCCCGGACGCGCCCCGCTACCCCGTCGAGGAACTCCGCGCGGCACTCGACCTGCCGAAGGAGATCCCCATCGTGGAGTGCGATGTACGGCGCAGGGCTTCCAGCCGGGATGTCCTGATGACACTGCTGCGGTTTCTGCATGCGTTGGCGAGGGCCAAGGCGCCGGCGTGAGCGACGAGCCTGCAAGGCCGTTCGGACACTCCATGCCGCCGAGCCGTACGGGTCTCCTGAGCCGCGTACGTTCTGTGCCGGAGCGCCGCACATGTCCCGAGTGCGCCCCGTGACGACGCTCGTCTCCGTCCCGCGCACGACCTCCCCCACGTTCTCGGCTTCGCTCGAACCGCTCGAACCCGGGGGACCCCAACACCCCCTGTACACCTGATCCAATTCAGCTTCGGAGCGATCACCGTGACGCCTGAATCCCTCTCCCCGACCGATACGGACGACCCTATGGCCGCCCCGCCACCCGGCTGCCCCGCGCACGGCATCGGCCCCGGCGGCCTGCGCCGTCTCTACGGCCCCGAAGCGGAGGACCTGGGAGCCGTGTACGAGGAACTCCGTGCCGAGCACGGGGCCGTGGCTCCCGCGCTGCTGCACGAGGACGTGCCGATCTGGGTGGTGCTCGGCCACAGCGAGAACATGCACATGCTGCGCACCCCCTCGCAGTACAGCCGTGACACGCGGTTGTGGGTCCCCTTGCAGGACGGCACGGTCAAGCCGGATCACCCGCTCATGCCGCACTTGGCATGGCAGCCCCTCGCCTGCCATGCCGAGGGCGACGAGCACCTGCGACTGCGCGGCGCGGTCACCGGCGCCATGTCGACCATCGACCACCGGGGCGTCCGCCGCCACATCAACCGCGCGACCCAGCACCTCGTCAACAAGTTCTGCGAGGAGGGCAGGGCCGACCTGGTCGCCCAGTTCGCCGAGCGCCTGCCGATGATGGTGATGTGCCAGATCCTCGGTATGCCCGACGAGTACAACGACCGCATCGTGGAGGCCGCCCGCGACCTGCCCAAGGGCACCGAGACCGCCATCGCCAGCAACGCGTACATCATGGACGTCCTGACGCGGCACACGGTCCGCCGCCGGGCCGAACCCAAGGACGACTTCACCAGCCACCTCATCAACCACCCCGCGCGGCTCACCGACGAGGAGGTCGCCCAGCACCTGCGCCTCGTCCTGATCGTCGCGTACGAGAGCACCGCCAACCTCCTCGCCAACGTCCTGCGCGTGGTGCTCACCGACCCGCGGTTCCGTGCCCAGCTCAACGGCGGCCAGATGACGGTGCCCCAGGCGGTCGAGCAGTCCATGTGGGACGAGCCGCCCTTCAGCACCGTCCTCGCCTACATCGCCAAGCAGGAGACCGAGCTGGGCGGCCGGCGCATCCGCAAGGGTGACGGCCTCCTCATGGGTATCGCGCCGGGCAACGTCGACCCACGCGTGCGTCCCGACACCAAGGCCAACATGCAGGGCAACCGCTCTCACCTTGCCTTCAGCGGCGGACCCCACGAGTGCCCGGGCCAGGACATCGGCCGAGCCATCGCGGACGTCGGCGTCGACGCGCTGCTGACCCGCCTTCCCGACGCCGAGCTCGCCTGCGAGGAGCACGAGCTGAGCTGGCGGTCGTCGATCTCGAACCGGCACCTGGTGGCACTGCCGGTGAAGTTCGCGCCCAAGCCCCAGCAGGACGTCATGGCACGTCCCGGGCACCCGGTGCCGTCACAGCGTCCCAGCACCTGGCCATCCGGCACGCCGCGTGCACAGACGACGGCTCCGGAGCCTGCCGCTCCGGCCGCCGCCTCAACGCCTGCGCCTCTGCCGACGCCCGAGCCGACCCGCCGGCCAGGCGTGTTCCGACGCCTCTTGCGCTGGTGGCGCGGCTACTGAGCCGACGGGGCAGCGGGGCCGGCTACCCGGCCCACTTCTCGAACGACCCCCAGGCCTGCAGCACGCGCGGGCTGACGAACCGGTGCTCGCACCCCGTGACCGGATCGGTGAACTCCAGTACCCGCGCCATGAGTTGCAGCGGGCGCCGGAAGTCACCGGCCGCCACGGGGCCGGTCACCACTGGATAGAGGGGATCGCCGAGGATCGGCACTCCCAAGGCGCTCATGTGCAACCTCAGCTGGTGTGTCTGCCCGGTACGCGGTACCAGCCGGTACCGGGCGACCCCGTTCCGGTGCTCCAGCAGCTCGATCCGGCTGACGGCGTTGGGCTCGCCCTCGACCTCACGGGCCGCCATGACTCCGCGCTCCTTGACGATGCGGCTGCGCACGGTGCGTGGCAGGTCCAGTGAGGGATCGTACGGCGCCACCGCCTCGTACTCCTTCGCCACCCGCCTGTCGCGGAACAGCGACTGGTACGCGCCGCGCTCCTCGGGGCGCACGGTGAACAGCACCAGCCCGGCCGTCAGCCGGTCCAGACGATGGGCCGCGCTCAGCGTCGGGATTCCCAGCTGCCGCCGCAGCCGCGCCAGGGCCGTCTCGGCGACATGGCTGCCGCGCGGGGTGGTGGCCAGGAAGTGCGGCTTGTCGGCCACTACCACGTGCTCGTCCCGGTGCACGACGTCGACCGCGAACGGCACCGGCTCCTCGTCGGGCAGCTCCCGGTGGAACCACACGAACATCCCCGGCACGTAGGTCATGTCCCTCGGCACCGGACGTCCCTCGGCGTCCACGATCCGTCCCGCGTCGAGCATCCCGTCGATCACCCCGGCCCCGGCCGCGAGGCGTGCCACGAGGTGGTCACGCACGGTCGCCCACGTGTCCCCGGCCGGCAACCGCACGCGCACCGGATCCACCCCGTCGCGCTGCGGCAGGGGAGAGGGCGGGGGCGGAGTACGGCGTCTCATCACGATCAAGCGTACGAGGCGGCACCGACAGCGAGGGCAGGGCGAGCGCCGAAAAGCGTTGTGCTGTCTCCGCGTCCCGAGGGCAGGATGCCGGGCATGCCTTACCTCAACTGCGCGGTCCTCACCGTCGGCACCCTCGCCCAGCGCCACCAGCCGACGATCCCCACGCCCGACGGCCTGCTCCTGCGCCCTTGGAGGGCAGAGGACGTCCCGGCCGTCTACGAGGCCTTTCAGGATCCGGTCATGCATCAGTGGCACATCCGCGCGGCCGACTCCGAGGACGAGGTGCGCGGCTGGATCGACGAGTGGCGCCAGGAGTGGGAGAAGGAGGACAAGGCGCAGTGGGCCGTCGTCGACGCGGACTCCGACCAGCTCCTGGGACGCGTGGCCCTGCGGAGCATCCTGCTTGACGAGGGCACCGCCGAGGTCGCGTACTGGACGGTCGCGGCGGCCCGCGGACAGGGCGTCGCCGCCCGCGCGACGACGGCCCTCAGCCGCTGGGCGCTGGAGGAGATCGGCTTCCACCGCCTCGAACTCATGCACGCCGTCCGAAACGTGGCGTCCTGCCGTGTCGCCGCCAAGGCCGGGTTCGCCCTGGAAGGCACCAAACGCAGCGCCCTCCTCCACCAGGACGGCTGGCACGACATGCACATGCACGCGCGCGTGCAGGGCGACTGACCCTCCACGCGCGCGTGCACGGCGGATCGGTCCTGTGCTCGTGTGCGGGGCGGCCTGGCCTGCACGGAGGGCGGGGTGCATGCCGAACGGGCCGCCCGTGCGGCGGCGGCCGCCGACCTGCGTCGCCTGCCGGGAGGTCCTTGGGCGGTGAGGACAGGTCGTTGGTCCTGGCTCTGTTCGCGGCCGCTGCCCCAAGTCCCTACTGCGCCGGGAGAAGAGGCGAGCTCGGCACGCTGTGACTCCAGGGTGGCTGATGTGCGGCGGGGAGGGCCGGGAGCGGGCGGTTACGCGAGGATGTCGTCGTTGTAGGCCGGGCCGCCGATGTGGCGGTAGCGCCCGGTGTGCTCGCCCCAGTAGTAGTTGCCGGCGATCCACGATCGGCAGCCTTCGATGCTGGTCTCAACGGCCTGCAGCTCTGTTGTGCTCAGGTGCATGTCCTGGCAGATGTCCAGGAGTTCGGTGGCCCGGCGGACGAAGCCGGCTATGGCCTGCTCGGTCATGATGGCCGCACGCTGCCGTGCTTCGGGCAGGCTGCAGCCGTACCGGTGCTGAAGGGTGAGCACCAGGTTGTTCTGTGCTTCATGCCGGGCCTTTTCGCGGAGTTCGGACTGGATGTCGTTGGTGAAAGCCACGGCGTCCACCGTGTCATTCCTCATGGCCTGGAATGCCGGCAGAGCCGCTACATGAGCGGGCACTTCGAATCCTGCGGTCCATTCGGACTGGTCCAGGCACCAGTGGATTCCCACGGTGAGCCGCCGCAGTGGGATGTAATCCTCAACGGTGAGCCATTGGTCGACAAAAGCAGTCTCTCGCAGGTAGGCGAGAAGCCAGCGGGCGCAGTTCGCCGCGAAACGGTCGCACCAGGCAGGAGACATACGGTACTGCTTTTCTCTCCAGATGTCCTGGTACGCCCGGGTCGCTGGCGTTGACAGGCCCAAAGGCGCCTCGTGCTGTCGAAACATGATGGCGACCATCTCGTGCGCCACACCGTGCAGGAGCTTGTCCCTCCCCTGTTCCTCGGGGTCGAACTGGTCGTCTATGAGGAAAGCGAGTGAGTGGAACTTCGCCGCGTTGATCAGTCCTTCTTCGGTCGCGTCGGGAAATGTGACGGCCATCATCAAAGGCACGTCCCAGGACCTCCACTCGGCGACGGCTTCAGAAGACCGCAAGATCTCGTGTTTCTGCAGCCAGGACAGGGCCGCTTCCCGGGCGACCTCCCTGTACGGACTTATTCGCACCGGAAAAGGAATACTCAGATCGACGCCTGAAGGCGCGTTTTTGCTGTAACGTTCACGCGTATGGCTGGATCCGTGAGCAGGGCTGGGAAAAGGGTTCATGCCGGACGGGCCTCCGTTTCTTGCTGCAGCGCAATGTGAATCCCTTGCTGGTAATCAATTTCGCCGCGAACGATGCGATCAGCTCGCGTTCGGTCAGCACCTGGAACAACAGCCCAGCGGGCGCATATGGCGGCCAGGGGTACACGCACCAACTGATGTGTGTGCCCGGCCAGGGTGACGGCCCCGGTCAACTGGACAGGAGCGGAGCCTTTCACGATGCCCTCCGGGTGGCGGAGTCGACCAAGTCCGTGAACTACGCGCTGTCCTCTAGACGCTGCGACTTTGGCGGGGCTGACTCGTGGACGAAAGGGGCCTGTGGCCGCGGCCGACGTGTGGTCATCACCGACACGACAGTGCGTAAGGCGGCCAGGTCGTGGATCCCGTCCACCTTCCAGTGCCCCTCTGGGTTTCGTCAACTGTTCGGGGCGGGGGGCTGGGGGCCGGCGTTGGTGGAAGGTGCTGTCGCGGAGCGTCGCGAGGAGCGCGTCGGGCGGAAGCCGGTCCCACGTTCTCGGAGGCGCGTTGCCGACCATCGCGGGCACCCGGACACACCCCCACGGGCCCGGTGCGACACCTTCTCATGCCGTCAACTCACCCTGACAGCCCCCAACTTCGCACCATGCGATGGTTTCCAGCCGTCGGAAAGGGCATGCGGCCCGGCGCATTGACGGACCCAGCGGCGCCGGATGCGCGGTCTCACACCCACTCTGCCCGGTGCCCCGCTGGTGCCGGCGGCCGATGAGGACATCACGTCAGTGGCCATGGAGTCCTACGGAGCCGGTTCCGGGAGAGCCTGGGCAGACTCCGCAGCAGCGCGTCCGCGTTGTGCGCGCACCAGCCGGTACAGCACCCCGATCCCCACGGTCACCAGCAAGAACAGCACCGTGAACCACTGGAAGTACCAGTGCCCGCCCGCCGGGTCGTACACCTCCGCGCGCGGCCAGGCCAGGTTGACGGTCATGACGAGGCCGTAGAGCAGGGCGAGGGCGTTGACCGGGACGCCCCAGCTGCCCAGGGAGAACAGAGGGCGGCCCGTCTCGTCGGTGCCGTTGGTGCCGTCGGAGGTGAAGCTGCCCCTCATGCGGCTCACCAGCAGCGGTCCCGTCACCATCGCGTAGGCCAGGTACAGCATGACGATGCAGGTGGTACCGATGGCGAGGAAGGCCTCCGGCGAGGCGAAGTTGAGGAGCAGGAGCGCCGCCGCGAGGACACCGACGACGACGGCGGGGGCGTTGGGCATGCCGGTGCGCGGGTTCACCTTGGAGAGTTGCCGGGCGAAGGGGAGCCGGCCGTCGCGGGACATCGAGAAGAGCATGCGGCAGGCCGCCGTCTGGATGGCGAGGGTGGCCACGGCGATGGCCACCACCACGTCGGCGAGCAGCACCCGGCCCATCCCGTCGCCCAGGCTGCTCGTCAGGACGTAACTCAGCCCGTCGACCGCGAGATGGCCGTCCGTGAGGCTGGGTGCGGCGAGCAGCCCGGCGAGCACGATCAGTCCGCCCAGCAGTCCTGCCGCACCGAGTGCGGCGAGGATCGTGCGGGGCGCGGTGCGGCGGGGATGGCGCGTCTCCTCGCTCATCTCGCCGGCGCTGTCGAAGCCGATCATCACGTACGCCGCTGTGAACGAGCCCACGAGGAGAGCCCCGAAAAGACCGGTGCTGCCCTCGGCCGCGTGGAACGTGATGCCGGGGGAGCGCTCGGAGTGGGTCAGCAGCAGCACGATGATCAGGACGGCGCCGATGATCTCGGCGGTCACGCCGACGCGGTTGATCACCGACAGCACACGGTTGTCCAGGACGTTGACGAGGGTCGTGAGGGCCAGAAGGATCACGCCGAGGACGGCCGCGTTGGCCGCTCCGGTGGCGGACGTGGGCGCAGGATCGCCGCCGACGAGCTGGAAGCCCGACCAGATCGCCGGCATCACCATCTGCAGCGCGAGGGCCGCCGCCGCGACCACCACGATCTGCCCGATCACCATGATCCAGCCGGCGAACCAGCCGAAGGTGGGGTTCGACAGGCGCGACGACCACTGGTAGATCGCCCCCGAGATCGGGTAGCGGGCGGCCAGTTCGGCGAAGCACGCGGCCACGAGCAACTGGCCGATCAGCACGGCCGGCCAGGTCCAGAAGAAGACAGGGCCGCCGAACGCGTACCCGAAGGCGAAGAACTGGAAGACGGTCGTCAGGACCGAGATGAAGGAGAACCCAGCGGCGAACGAGGCGTACCTGCCGAGGCTGCGATGCAGTTCCTGGCGGTAGCCCAACGCCAACAGGGAGCGCTCGTCGGATGATTCCGGGGGATCCGGGCGGACATCAGGGGGAGTGGTGCTCGTCATGGAGGCGACCTGCCTTCGCACAGCGCACGGGAGTTCCTGTCGGGCGACAGAAATTAGAGAGGTGCTGTTTCGCGGGCGTCACACAGTGATGTCTTGAGCGGGCCCAACTTCTCACGTCCTCACGACGTCTGGCCGAACGCGATACATCGTGTCCATTGACTCGGCTTCACTGGACGCGATATGTTCGTACACGGATATTCGGTGACGGAGCCTTGGGGAGGGGGTGGGCGTCGATGGCGGCCAAGCGTCGGAAGTTGGGCAATCCGCTGGCCCTGGCCGTGATGGTGCTGCTCATGGAGAAGTCGATGCATCCGTATGAGATCGCGCAGACCCTCCGCCGTCGAGGCAAGGACAGCAGCACGAAGATCAACTACGGCTCGCTGTACACCGTGGTGCAGAACCTCGAAAAGCACGGCTTCGTGGAGGTCGCCGAGGTCCAGCGGCAGGGCAACCGCCCCGAGCGCACCCTCTACGGGATAACGGAGGCCGGCCGGGAGGAGGCCACAGAGTGGCTCTCGGACCTGCTGGCGGTACCGGCCCGTGAGTACCCGATTTTCGAGACCGCGCTCTCCCTCGTGGGTGTCCTCCACCCCGACGAGGTGGCGCGTCTGCTCGAGGAGCGGCTCTCACGGCTGGAGGTGCAGGTGGCGAGCGCACGCGGCGCGCTGCAGAAGCTGTACGAGACGCTGCCGCGCCTCTTCCTGGTCGAGACCGAGTACCAGGCGCACATGGTCGAGGCCCAGGCGCAGTGGGTCCGTGGGCTCTTGCAGGAGCTCAATGACGGGTCGCTGCCCGGCGTCCAGGCGTGGCGGACGTTCCACGAGACGGGGGAGATGCCCCCGGAGTTCCAGGACTTGGAGGACCGCCCCATCGAGCAGTAATGACAGGAGAGCTCGAGCAGTGGCAACACGAGAAGTGGACCCCGGCAGAGCTGTTGCAGCAGCCCCGCCAGGGTCTCGAACCCCGAGCTGACTCCGCCGTGCGGCGGGCCGGGCGATCGAGGTGCGGCACACCCAGGATACCCGGCTCTCTTCATGTGGATCAGTTCGCGATCCGTTGGGTCATTCGCGATCCGGCGGATCGGACGCGATGCGTCGCTCGTACGGACGCCCGTACCGACGTGTCGTCATCCCGCTGGTCATGCGTTGTGACGTAGTGACAGGAGAGCAGTCATCATGAGTACCCGTGCGCCCGCAGTCGTGGCGCGTCAGCTGATCAAGACCTATCCCGGTGAGGTCACCGCCCTGCGCGGCATGGACGTCACCGTAGAGCCGGGCACCGTCTTCGGGCTCCTCGGGCCGAACGGCGCCGGGAAGTCCACCACCGTCAAGATCCTCACCACTCTGGCCCGCCCCGACTCGGGCAGCGCCGCGGTCGCCGGCCACGATGTTCTGCGGCACCCTGACCGGGTGCGCCGCGCGATCGGCGTGGTCGCCCAGAGTTCGGGCGCCGACCCGGTGTCCACGGGCAGGGAGAACCTGCAACTCCAGGGCAGGCTCTACGGCTTGAAGGGCGCCGAGCTGAACCGCCGCGTCGACGAGCTGCTGGCGCGGTTCACGCTCACCGACGCCGCGCGGCGCCCCGCCAAGACGTACTCGGGCGGCATGCGGCGCCGCCTCGACGTGGCGCTCGGACTGGTCCACCGTCCCCAGGTGCTGTTCCTCGACGAGCCCACCACCGGACTCGACCCCGAGGCCCGCACCGCGATGTGGGACGAGATCGCGCGCCTTGCCGGTGACGAGGGGCTCACCATCCTGCTCACCACGCACTACCTCGAGGAGGCCGACCGCCTCGCGGAGCGCATCGCCATCGTCGACCGGGGCCGGGTCGTGGTCGAGGGCACCCCCGACGAGCTGAAGGGCGAACTCCGCGGCGACGCCGTCCATGTGGAACTCCGCGAACCGCTCGGCGAAGCCGGTCGTACGCTGCTCAAGGGCGCCCTGGCCGGGCTCCCGGGCGTGCACGAGGTGCTCTTCGACACCGTGCGGTCCCGCGGGATCAGCGTCCGCGCCGACGACGGGGCGGCCGCGATGCCCGCGCTGCTCCAAGCGCTGGAGCGCGTGGGGGTCGCCGTGGCCGCCGCGACGGTCGCCCGGCCCTCGCTCGACGACGTGTACCTGCGCTACGCGGGCCGCCGTTACGCGCAGGCGGAGGCGGAAGCCGAGGGCGCCGGGGGGCGCGTCCTGGCTGGAGCGGGGGGCGCGCGATGAGCACGGCCTTCACCCAGACCTGGTACATGACCGAGCGCCAGCTCGTGGTGTTCCTGCGGCAGCCCGCGTATCTGCTGATCACGCTGATCCAGCCGGTGGTGTGGCTGTTCCTGTTCGGCAACCTCTTCAAGGAGGTCGTCGGACTCGGTGGCTTCGGCACCACCTCGTACCTGGACTATCTGGTCCCGGGCGTCGTCGTGATGAGCGCCCTCGGCTCCAACATGTGGGCGGGGATGACCACACTGGAAGAGATCCAGCGCGGGACGCTCAACCGCTTCCTGACCACCCCGGTCAGCCGGGCCGCGCTGATGAACGGCAACGTCGTGAGCAACGGACTGGTCACCGCCCTCCAGTCGGTCGTCATCGTGCTGCTCGGGCTGCTGGGTGGCGCCGACTACCCGGGTGGGATCGGCGGTGTCGTGGTGCTGGTCGCGGCCTCCGTGTTGCTGGGCACGATCTTCGCGGCGCTGTCCAACGCGCTGGGCATGCTCGTCCAGGAGCGGGAGTCCATCATCGGTATCAACACGTTCCTGATGCTGCCGCTGACGTTCCTGTCCACCGCCTTCATGACGGAGGACAGGATGCCCTCGTGGATGCGGCACATCGCCGACTTCAATCCGCTCAACTGGGCGATGATGGCGGGCCGTTCGGCACTGTCCGAGCAGCCCGACTGGGGTGAGGTGGCCGGTCGCGGGGGAGCACTTCTCGGGCTGGCCGTGGCGGCGGTGTGGCTGTCCATACGGACGTTCCGCTCGTACCAGCGGTCGGTGTAACCGTCGGTGCAGCGGCCGTTGCCGGCGTCAGTGAAGGACGACAGTCCTTCAGGAGGCGGCTGCCGAGCCCGCAGCCGCCTCCGGACGAGCGGTCGGCGGCGGTGGGCCGACCGGATGGCGTACCTGCCGGATCACGCGGTCGTGGTCACGCGGTCGTCGTCATGCGGTCGTGGTCACGCGGTCGTCGTCACGCGGCCGTGGTCACGCGCTCGCGGCCGGGCCCTCCGGCTCCTGCTCCTGCTCCACCTGCGCGTTCCACTCGCGCTTGGTCGCCTGCCAGTTGTCCTCGTTGTGCCCGAGCCGCCAGTAGCCGGAGATCGACAGGTCCTCGCGCGGAACCTGGCGCTCGACGCGCAGCAGTCGGCGCAGCTCCTTCACGAACCCCGCCTCGCCGTGGACGAAGGCGTGCAGGCGGCCCTCGGGGAACTCGAGCGCGCGGACGGCCTCGACCAGTGCCTCACCGGTGGGACGGTCGCCGCGGTGCAGCCAGACGATCTCCACGTCGGAGGCGATCTTCTGCTCCTCATCGGCGTCGGACACCTCGATGAAGGCAAAGGCCTTGGCTCCGTCGGGCAGCGCCTCCAGCGAGGCAGCGATCGCGGGCAGCGCGCTCTCGTCACCGGCGAGCAGATGCCAGTCGGCGTCCGGGTTCGGCGCGTAGGCGCCGCCGGGGCCCAGCAGCCGTACGACCTCGCCCGGCTGGACCCGAGCGGCCCACGGGCCGGCGAGGCCCTCGTCGCCGTGCACCACGAAGTCCAGGGTGAGCTCGCGCAGTTGGGGGTCCCAGGCGCGTACCGTGTACGTCCGGGTCACGGGCCACTGTTCGCGCGGGAACTCCGCACGGATCCGCTCCATGTCGAAGGGCTCCGGGTAGGTCACGCCGTCCGGGCCGAAGAGCAGCTTCACATAGTGGTCGGTGCTGCCCCTCGTGGCGAACTCGGCGAGCCCCTCGCCACCGATGACGACACGCTGCATGTGCGGCGTCAGCCGCTCGGTGCGGACGACTCTCGCGGAATGGGGCTTCGGGGCCCTGCGTACCGGACGCTCTGCCATGGCGGCCTCCCAAATACCTAGCTAAGGCTTACCTAAGTTAGCACCTTCTCCCCGGCGACACCTCACGCTTTAAGCGTTGATGACCACGGGAGGTGTGGAGCCGCCCCCCAGGTGCCCCCTCACGCCCCGGGTACCGCGCGAAGACAGCACATACCCCGGTCAGGTCCGAAGCGTCGTGAGCAGTCGCTGCAGCGAACCGCCCAGGCCCCAGCGCGTGGCGAGCTGGTCCAGCTCCTCCGGGTCCCGCGGTTCGCGCGGGAGCGCCGTGTCCACATCGGGCAAGGGTACGTCGGCGGCGACCTGGACGACCTTGGGGGCGACCGCGACATAGGGCCGTGACTCGTCGAGCCGCCTGCGCTGGGACGGCGTGAGCTTGGCCGACGGGTCGTCGACCGCCGCCATGATCCCGGCCAGGTCCCCGAACTCGGCCAGCAGCTTCGCCGCCGTCTTCTCGCCGATGCCCGGCACTCCGGGCAGCCCGTCGCTGGGGTCGCCGCGCAGCAGCGCCAGATCCGCGTACCCGCCGCCGCCCACCCCGTACTTCTCGTGCAGCACCGCCTCGTCGGTGAGCTGCAGCGTGCCCACGCCCTTGAGCGGGTACAGCACGCGGACCCCGCGGGCGTCGTCGACCAGCTGGTACAGGTCGCGGTCGCCGGTGACGATGTCGACCGGGCCCTTCGCCCGAGCCGTGAACGTGCCGATCACGTCGTCCGCCTCGTACCCCTCGACGCCCACTCGGGCGATGCCGAGCGCGTCCAGGACGTCCTCGATGACCGGCACCTGGGGCGACAGCGTGTCCGGCACCTCCTCCTCGTCCGGGCCCGCCTGGCGCTCCTCGGCCACGCGGTGTGCCTTGTAGGAGGGGATCAGGTCGACCCGCCGCTGCGGCCGCCAGTCCGCGTCCATACAGGCCACCAGGTCGTCGGGCCGGTGGTCCTTGACCAGGCGGTCGATGAAGTCGAGCAGTCCGCGCACGGCGTTCACCGGGGTGCCGTCCGGGGCCTTCACGGAGTCGGGGACCCCGAAGTAGGCGCGGAAGTACAGCGAGGCGGTGTCGAGGAGCATCAGGCGTCGGGTCACCTTCCGCATCATGCCGTACGGCACCGACAGGCAGTGTCCGAGCAGCCCCGACGACGTGCCGAAGGTCGAGGTGAAGAGCTTGTGAACTGGGACACGCACGCGTTTGTCCTGCTCGGGTGTGGGCAGGTGCGCGCCCGGAGCAGGGCCGGTTGCGTCTTCAACCACGCTGGCCGAGCGGATCCGCCGGAACGCGGACGGCGCCCGGGCGCAGGGCGCCCGCACACCGGGCCCGGCGGGCGGACCCCGCCGCGCTCCACGGCCCGCTAGCGGGGGAGACGGGCCGTCCAGCTCACGAGACGAGAGGTATCCGTGTCATCCAGACTTGAGGCCGAGAACCTGTACAAGGTCTTCGGCAGACGACCCGACGAGGCTGTGGAGCGGCTCCGCGGCGGAGCCGACCGCGAGGAACTGCGCGCCGAGGGCACGACCGCGGCCGTGATCGACGCCTCCTTCATGGTGGAACCCGGCCAGATCTTCGTCGTCATGGGCCTCTCCGGCTCCGGGAAGTCCACGCTGCTGCGGATGCTCAACGGGCTGCTGGAGCCCACCGCGGGACAGGTGCGCTTCGACGGCCAGGACCTCACCGCGATCGGCGACCGCGAGCTGCGCGAGGTCCGCGCGAAGAAGATCAGCATGGTGTTCCAGCACTTCGCGCTGTTCCCGCACCGCAGCGTTCGCGAGAACGCCGCCTACGGCCTGGAAGTGCAGGGCGTGCCCCGCGCCGAGCGCGAGCACCGCGCCGACGAGGCGCTCGCCCTGTGCGGCCTGGCCGGCTGGGAGGCGTCCTGGCCCGACGAGCTGTCCGGCGGTATGCAGCAGCGCGTGGGCCTGGCCCGCGCCCTCGCCACCAACGCCGACCTGCTGCTCATGGACGAGTCGTTCAGCGCCCTCGACCCGCTGATCCGCCGCGACATGCAGGACCAGCTGCTCGACCTGCAGAAGACCCTCAAGAAGACCATCGTCTTCATCACGCACGACCTCAACGAGGCCATGCGTCTGGGCGACCGCATCGCCGTCATGCGCGACGGCCGCATCGTCCAGACGGGCACCGCCGAGGACATCCTGATCCGCCCGGCGGACGACTACGTGGCCTCCTTCATCCAGGACGTCGACCGCTCCCGCGTGCTCACCGCGGGCGCCGTCATGGACCGGGAGGTCAGTGGCGACGAGGCGGACTGCGGCTGCGAGACGGCGACGCCCGACACCCCGTTCACCGAGCTGTGCGCGATCAGCGCCCGTCTGACGCATCCGGTCGCGGTCCTCGACGGGAAACGGAAACTGGTGGGAGTCGTCACAGGACAACGCCTCGTCGGCTTCCTCGGCGACGAGCAGACCGCCCCCGTGGCCTGCGACTCCCCGCGGAGCACCGACGGCGGCAAGGCGGTGGCCCGTGCCTAGGATTCCTCTCGGCGACTGGGTCAACGACACGGTCGACTGGCTGCTCGGCCACATGGCCTGGTTCTTCGATTTCCTCAAGAGCGTTTTCGTCGGTACCTATGACGGCATCGACGCCGTCCTCCAGGCGCCCGAACCCCTGCTGCTCGCGGGTATCTTCGCCGTGCTCGCCTTCTGGCTGCGCGGCACGCCGGCCGGTGTCCTCACCTTCGCGGGATTCGCCTTCATCGACTCCCTGGAACTGTGGGAGGACGCGATGGTCACCCTGTCGCTCGTCCTCGTCTCCACGATCATCGCGCTGGTCGTGGCCGTGCCGGTGGGCATCTGGGCCGCGCGCTCCGACCGGGTCAGCGGGCTGGTCCGGCCACTCCTGGACTTCATGCAGACGCTGCCCGCGATGATCTACCTGATCCCGGCGATCCTGTTCTTCGGCACCGGCGCCTCCGCGGGCATCGTCGCCACCCTGATCTTCGCGCTCGCCCCCGGCGTGCGCATGACGGAGCTGGGCATCCGCCAGGTCGACAAGGAACTGGTGGAGGCCGCCGAGGCGTTCGGCACCACACCCCGCAACACACTGCTGCGGGTCCAGCTGCCGCTCGCGTTGCCCACCGTGATGGCCGGTGTCAACCAGGTCATCATGCTCGGTCTGTCCATGGCCGCGATCGCCGGCATGGTCGGTACCGGCGGCCTCGGCGGCGACGTCAACGAGGCCATCGGCCAGCTCAACGTGGGCCTCGGCTCCGAGGCCGGTGTCGCCATCGTCATCCTCGCGATCTACCTAGACCGCATGACCAACGCCCTGGGCACCCAGGTCTCCCCGCTGGGCCGCCGTGCCGCCGCCAAGGCGCGTGCCGCCCACGGCCTGAGGATCTGGTCCTACCGGCCCCGCCCGCAGGTCGCCGTGATCGGTGTCGTGATCCTCGCCCTCGTGGCGGGCGGCATGGGCATCTTCGGCGGCGGTGACAGTAGCGGCACCACTCCCGTCGCCAACAGCAAGGACGTCGGCCAGGGCAAGAAGGTCACCATCGGCTACATCCCCTGGGACGAAGGCGTCGCCTCCACCTTCCTGTGGAAGGAGATCCTCGAGGAGCGCGGCTTCCAGGTGGACGCCAAGCAGTTCGAGGCCGGTCCGCTCTATACCTCCCTCGCGGCGGGCAACGTCGACTTCCAGACCGACGCCTGGCTGCCGACCACTCACGAGCAGTACTGGAAGAAGTACGGCGGCAAGATCGACGACCTCGGATCCTGGTACGGCCAGACCTCGCTGGAGCTGAGCGTGCCGTCGTACATGAAGGGCATCGACTCGCTGGCCGACCTCAAGGGCAAGGCCGCCACCTTCGGCGGGAAGATCACCGGCATCGAGTCCAGCGCCGGCGAGATGGCCCTGCTCAAGAGCAAGGTCCTCAAGGAGTACGGCCTCGACAAGGAGTACAAGGTCGTCGACAGCTCCACGCCGGCGATGCTGGCCGAGCTCAAGCGGGCCTACAGCAAGAAGGAACCGATCGTCGTCACGCTCTGGTCGCCGCACTGGGCGTACAACGACTACAAGCTGAGGAAGCTCAAGGACCCCAAGGGCGCCTGGGGCAAGGGCGACGGCGTGCACACCGTGGCCCGCAAGGGCTTCGCCGACGAGAACCCGGCCGTCGGCAAGTGGCTGAAGAACTTCCAGATGCGCGAGGAACAGCTCACCAGCCTGGAAGCCGAGATCAACAAGGCGGGCGAGGGCAAGCAGCAGGACGCCGTGCGCGCCTGGCTGAAGCGGAACCCGGGCCTCGTCGACAAGCTGGCCCCCGTCGCGGGCGGCGGCGGGGCGAGTCCGGCCGAGGCCAAGCGGCCCATCGACGTGGCCTGGTTCCCCTGGGACGAGGACATCGCCGTCACCTACCTCTGGAAGAACGTCCTGGAGCGGCGCGGCTACAAGCTGAACCTCAAGCAGATGGACGTCGGCCCGGTCTACACCGGCCTCGCTTCCGGCGACCTCGACCTCAACTTCGACGCCTGGCTGCCGTACGCGCAGAAGAACTACTGGGACAAGAGCAAGGACAGACTCGCCGACCTCGGCACCTGGTACGAGCCGACCTCGCTGGAGGTCTCGGTGCCCTCGTACGTCAAGGACGTGAAGTCCTATGAGGACCTCAAGGGCAAGGCCGACCTCTTCAACGGGAAGATCATCGGCATCGAGCCGGGTACCGGCGAGATGAACCTGCTCAAGACCAAGGTCCTTCCCGGCTATGGCCTGGACAAGGAGTACGAGGTCGTCGACGGTTCCACGCCCGCGATGCTCGCCGAGCTCAAGCGCGCCTACGCCAAGAAGCAGCCCATCGCCGTCGTCCTCTGGTCGCCGCACTGGGCGTACAGCCAGTACGACCTCACCAAGCTGCAGGACGACAAGAAGCTCTTCGGCGAGGGCAACACGATCCGGACCATCGCCAACGAGAAGTTCCCCGAGCAGTACCCGCAGCTCACCAAGTGGATCAAGAACTTCAAGATGAGTGAGGACGAGCTCGGCAGCCTCGAGGCCGAGATCAACAAGCGCGGCCAGGGGCACGAGGAAGAAGCGGTCGCCGCCTGGCTGAAGGAGCACCCGGACATGGTCGACCGGATGACCCCGCAGTAAGCCGCCCCAAGGGAGCCGCTCGAAAAGGTGGGCCCCGCCACACGCCCGGACAGCGTGCGGCGGGGCCCACCCCTTGGTTCATGGCCGGGGACGTGTGCCCCCGGGATCCGACCCGCCGCCAGGACGTCCGCGTCGGCGCCAGCGGTCGTCGCTCGCCGCCGGCCGCACCGGCGACTGCGTACTGGCGTACGAGAAAGATCCGGCCAACCACGTCGAGGTCCTCGGCTGGGCCGGCCGCAGAGCCCCGCTGACCGGGAACACGGAACCTGGGTACGACGCGCCGCCCAACCTCTCCCGCTGCGGCGAGAGCGGCCGGCCGTCGTCGGCCGGTGGAGCTGTCGAGGCACGGAACGTCAAACCTTCACTACTCTGCGCTACTTCACAACCTGGCAGGCCACGGCGGACAATCGACCCGACCGTGCCCTCGAAGCCGGGGGGCCGGCGGCACCGCCTGCGACCGTGCACGCCCACGGCTGACCGACGTCGCGACGTCGGGCACCGGCGGGTGTCTGCCTGGGATGCGGCAACCGGACGGGCCGTTCGGCCCGGCCTGCGCACCCACGGCGGCAGCAAAGCCGGTGCCGGCCCGTTCGTGCCCTCCACACCGACCAGAAGGGCGCCCCGTGCCCCTGGTCAGCCTCTTCGTCCGATGGGAGGGTCCGACGGCGGGGGAGGCGGGACAGCCTCTCCGCTGGCGAGAACTGTGACCCTGACCGCCACTCGACATGACGGCGATGTGACGGGCGCATGAAACGGTTTGCCGAATATGCGTAGGGTGCAGAGAACTCATCAGAGGAAGTGCGCGGATGAGTCGCGGAACAGTGGTGTATCAGTAGCGGCTGTACCAAGTGGAGCAGCCGTGTCAGTCAGCGGCGGACCGACGAGCGAAGGAGGGAGCCGGAGCGATGGGCGACCACAAAGAACAGCCCCTTCGGGTGGGCGCGGCCGTCCGGCGGCGGCGCCGGACACTGGAGCTCACTCTCGCCGTCGTGGCCGAGCGCAGCGGCCTGTCGGTCCCCTTCCTCAGCCAGGTCGAGAACGAGCGGGCCCGCCCCAGCAAGCCGTCCCTGGAGCGCATCGCCGACGCGCTCCGCACGACGGCCGTCGAACTGCTCGCCGCGGCCGACCCGGCGTGCAGCGTCGACGTGGTGCGCGCCGACACGGACGCCTTCGCGCCGACCGGGTCCCATACGCGCTCCCTGGTGCGGGGACACCACCAGCTGCACGCCTTCGAGGTCACCGGCGACCACGACGAGGGCCGGGAAGTCCAGCACCGCAACGACGAGTTGATGTACGTGGCCGACGGCGCCGTCGAGGTCGAGGCGGAGGGCCGCGCCCACCGGCTGGGGCGCGGTGACACGCTGTACCTGACGGGCGGCGTACGGCACCGCTGGCGGGCCACGGTGCCCGACACCCGGGTCATCGTGGTGGCCGTTGCGGACCACATCGAGGCCCTGGAGGACCGGCACCGGCGCGGTACGTGATCCGTCGTGCCGGTCGTGCCGCGTGTCGTCTCCCTCGTCCCCTCGCTGACCGAGGCCGTGGCGCTCTCGGTGCCCGGCGCGCTGGTCGGCGCCACCGAATGGTGCACCCATCCCGCGGATCTGGGCGTCGTACGGATCGGCGGCACCAAGAACCCGAAGACCGACCGGGTCATCGCTCTGTCCCCCGATCTGGTGATCGCCAACGAGGAGGAGAACCGCGAGCCCGACCTGACCGCCCTGCGGGAGGCGGGCGTCGAGGTCCTCGTCACCGAGGTACGGGACGTCCCGGGGGCCTTCCGCGAGCTGGAGCGGGTGCTCCGGGCGTGCGGTGCGCCGACGAGGCCGCGGTGGCTGGACGAGGCGGAGGAGACCTGGTCCCGGCTGCCGTCCCCCGACCGCCGTACGACCGCCGTGGTGCCGATCTGGCGACGGCCCTGGATGGTCCTCGGCCGGGACACCTTCGCGGGCGACGTGCTGGCGCGACTCGGCGTGGACAACCTGTACGCGGCGCACGCGGACCGTTATCCCCGCGTCCCCGTCGAGGAGCTGCGGGCCGCCGGGCCCGATGTCGTCGTCCTGCCCGACGAGCCGTACCGCTTCACCGCGGACGACGGGCCCGAGGCGTTCGCGGGGCTGCCGTGCGCACTCGTCAGCGGGCGTCATCTCACGTGGTACGGGCCGTCGTTGGCGGAGGCACCGCGGGTGCTGGGCGAGGCGCTGCGCGCGGCACACCGCTGACCTGGGCCCCCACCAGCGAGTTCACGCCGAGCCGGACATAAGCTGGCTTTATGGGCAGCAAGAGCAGGGCTGAAGAGCAGGAGGGCGGGGGTGCCGCGCCGCGGGGCGGGCTCGCGCACCGGGTGCCGGACCTCGGCGCGCTGGAGCTGTTGCTGGCCGTGGCGCGGCTCGGATCGCTCGGGCGGGCCGCGCGGGAGCTGGGGATCACCCAGCCGGCGGCGAGCAGCCGGATCCGTTCCATGGAGCGGCAGCTGGGCGTGGCCCTGGTCGACCGGTCGCCCCAGGGCTCGCGGCTCACGGACGCGGGCGCGCTGGTCACGGACTGGGCGCGGCGGGTGGTGGAGGCGGCCGAGGCGTTCGACGCGGGGGCGCAGGCGCTGCGGGACCGGCGTGACTCCCGGCTGCGGGTCGCCGCGAGCATGACGATCGCGGAGTATCTGCTGCCGGGGTGGCTCATCGCGCTGCGCGCGCAGCGGCCGGACACGGCGGTGTCGCTGCTCGCGGGGAACTCGGCGGTCGTCGCGGAACGGTTGCTGGCGGGGGAGGCGGACCTGGGGTTCGTGGAGGGCGTGAGTGTGCCGACGGGTCTGGACTCGGTCGTCGTCGCTCATGACCGACTGATCGTGGTGGCCGCGCCGGGGCATCCATGGGCGCGGCGCCGTAAGCAGCTGGAGGCCGGTGAGCTCGCGGCGACGCCGCTGATCCTTCGTGAGGAGGGTTCGGGTACGCGGCAGGTGCTCGACGCGGCGCTGGGGGGTCTGGCGCGGCCGTTGATCGAGCTGTCCTCGACGACCGCGGTCAAGGCCGCGGCGGTGAGTGGGGCGGGGCCTGCCGTGCTGAGCGAACTCGCCCTCGGTGAGGAACTGTCCGCCCGGCGCCTGGTGAGTGTTCCGCTGGACGGCGTCCACCTGCGGCGGGCCCTGCGGGCGGTGTGGCCCACGGGGCATCGGCCCACGGGACCGGGGCGGGATCTGCTGGCGCTGACTCGGAGCCGGGCGGCGGGGTGACGCTGCCGCGGGCCCACCGAGCGTTTTCTCGCCCCCGCCGCTCCTACCCGTCCCATCACCAGGTGCGCTGCCCCTTCGACCCCGCACGGGGCTCCGCCCCGGACCCCGATTCGGGGGCGCTGCCCCCGGGCCCCCGCTCCTCAAACGCCGGAGGGGCTGATCTTCAGGCGGCGGGGGCGAGGAAAAGCAGTGGAGACCGCCGCGCTCCAACCCCCACGATGCTGAACATGACCTTCCCCGCCCAACCCGCCCCACCCGCCACAGGCGTCCGGGCGCCCTGGCAAGCGCTGCCCACCACGGTGCGCGCCGCCGTCGCGGACGTGCTCGGCGCGCCCGTAGCGCGGGCGGTCACCCAGACGGGCGGATTCTCACCCGGCGTGGCCGCACGGGTGACCACGGCCGAAGGACGACGGGCGTTCGTGAAGGCGGTGAGCGCCGAGGCCAACCCGACCAGCCCGGGCATGCACCGCGAGGAGGCACGGAACGCCGCGGCCCTGCCCCATCACGTCCCCGCGCCCGCGCTCCTCGGCTCGTACGACGACGGCACCTGGGTCGCGCTCGTCTTCGAGGACGTGGCGGGCCGGCAGCCGCACGTCCCCTGGCACGAGCGCGAGCTGGCACGCGTACTGGACGCCGTGGCGGAACTGAGCCGGGTGCTCACGCCCGCGCCCTTCGACGGCCCGACCGTCGTCGAGGACCTGGCCGACAACTTCCGCGGGTGGCAGCAGATGATCGACGACGGGGACGGCGGAGAAGGGCTCGACCCCTGGACCGTGAGCCGTCTGCCGGACCTCGCCGAACTCGCCGCCTCCTGGACGTCCCTCGCCGGCGGCGACACCCTCGCCCACTGCGACCTGCGCGCCGACAACATCCTGCTCACGGAGGACGGGCGCGTCGTCTTCGTCGACTGGCCGCACGCACGGCGAGGGGCCGCGCCCTGGTTCGACCTGACGCTCATGCTGCCGTCCGTGCGGGCACAGGGCGGCCCCGATCCGGAAGAGGTGTTCGCCGCGCATCCGCTGGGGCGGGACGCCGAGCCGGACGCGGTCACGGCGACCCTCGCGGGCTTCGCCGGGTTCATGATCAGAAACTGCCGGCAGCCACCGCCACCCGGCCTCCCGACCCTGCGCGCCTTCCAGCGGGCGCAGGGCATGGCCGCACTCGAGTGGCTCAGGAAGCGGATCCGGCGGAACGGATGAGGGCGCGCATCACCCGCGTGTCCTCGCCCATCTCCGGATGCCACTGGACGCCCAGCACCCAGGCCGCCCGACCGGGCAGCTCGACCGCTTCCACGGTGCCGTCCGCCGCGTGAGCCGAGGCGACGAGCCCCTCGCCGAGGCGGTCCACCGCCTGGTGGTGGTACGTCGGCACGGCGTTCCCCTCGGGCACGGTGTCCGCGTACAGGGTGCCCGGCACGGGCTTCACCGTGTGGTTCCCGAACACGCCCACCTGCGTGACATGGCCGTGCAGGTGCTGGACCAGCGTTCCGCCGAGGGCCACGTTGAGGAGCTGCATGCCGCGGCAGATCCCCAGGAGCGGAGTACCGGCGGCCAGAGCCGCGCGGATCAGGGCGAGCTCCCAGGCGTCGCGTTCCGGCGCGGGCGGGCCGGTGCGGGGGGAGCGCTCGGCGCCGTAGTGCGAGGGGTCGACATCCGGGCCGCCCGCGACCACCAGGCCGTCGAGGCGGGCGACCGTCTCGGCGGCGTACGACGGATCGTCCGGCGGCAGCATCGCGGCCAGCCCGCCCGCCGCCTGGACCAGTCGCGGGTAGCCGACCGGCAGCAGCGCGGCCTCCAGCTCCCAGACGCCCCAACGGGCGCCGGACTCCAGATACGTACTCACACCGATCAGCGGCCTGGCCACGCGGTTCTCCCTCGTGCTCGAAGAGGACGTGCCCTCAATGGGATACGTTCATACCTTTGCCGGGACGTACGACGAAAAGCAAGCGCCCCCGGCGTCGAGGGCCAAGCCCCCTGACCCCTCACGCCAGGAACCCCCGCAACAGCGCCGCCGTCCCCGCGCAGTGCTCCCGCATCATCTCCCGCGCTCCGTCCGCGTCACCGTCCAGCACCGCCTCGACGATCGCGCCGTGCTGCCGCTGCGAGTGCTCCAGGTTCCTCACCAGCAGGGGGATGCAGTCCAGCAGGTCGTTGACCGACGCGCGGACGGCCGCGTACTGGGCCGTGAGGGACGGGGAGCCGCTCAGCTCCGCGAGCGTGAGGTGCAGGAGGGTGTCGAGCCGGCGGTACTCGGTCAGGGGCGCGTCCTGGGTGCGGACGAGCGCCTCGCGGAGACGGTCCGCCGGCTCGCCGGACAGGCCGTGGGACGCGCACAGCCCCACCGCGCCCACTTCCAGGACCTCGCGGAAGCGCAGCACGTCCTCGATGTCGATCTTCTCCGTGCGGCGGCGCAGCTCGTCCTCGCCGCCCGCGTCGGTGCGGGGGAGCACGAACGTCCCGCCGTACCGTCCGCGCCGTGACTCCACCAGCCCCTGGTCCTGGAGCACCTTGAGGACCTCGCGGAGCGTGACCCGGCTGATCCCGAGCCGCTCGGCCAGCTCCCGCTCGGCGGGCAGCCGTTCGCCGCCGGGCACGAGGCCGAGCCGTACGACCTGGAGGATCTGCTCCAGGGCCTCCTCGAAGCCGTTGCCCGCCCGCACCGGACGCAGCACCGGGGCCAGCCCGTCGCCCGGGCCGCCATCAGGATTCACCGACATCCGGCCGTGCCCCCTTCCCAAGCAATGGTTCTCCGCAATACCTTATGGCTCTCGGTCCGGGTGAAGAAGCCGAAAGAAGCCGCAGGAAGCCGCAAGAAGTCAGAAGAAGCCGGCACAGGCAAGCGAGCCCGGCCACGCCGCGCGGACAGGCGCGACGAAGCCCGAAGGAGGCCCTCCCGTGGCAGACCGCACACCCCCGCTCACCGTCGAGGAACTGCACGCCCTCGTCGCGGGCGGCGAGATCGACACTGTCGTCCTGGCCTTCCCCGACATGCAAGGGCGCCTCCAGGGCAAGCGGTTCGCCGCGCGTTTCTTCCTCGACGAGGTGCTCCAGCACGGGACGGAGGGCTGCAACTACCTGCTGGCCGTCGACACCGAGATGAACACCGTCGACGGGTACGAGATGTCCTCCTGGGACCGGGGCTACGGCGACTTCGCCATGCACCCCGACCTGAGCACCCTGCGCCGGGTGCCCTGGAACGAGGGCACGGCGATGCTGATCGCGGACCTCGCCTGGAACGACGGCTCACCGGTCGTGGCCGCCCCCCGGCAGATCCTGCGCCGCCAGCTCGACCGCCTCGCCGAACTCGGCTACACCGCCCAGGTCGGCACCGAGCTGGAGTTCATCGTCTTCAAGGACACCTACGAGCAGGCCTGGGACGCGGGCTACAGAGGGCTCACCCCGGCCAACCAGTACAACATCGACTACTCGGTGCTCGGCACGGGCCGTATCGAGCCGCTGCTGCGCCGCATCCGCAACGAGATGCAGGGCGCGGGGCTGACCGTCGAGTCGGCGAAGGGCGAGTGCAACCCCGGCCAGCACGAGATCGCCTTCAAGTACGACGAGGCCCTGGTCACCTGCGACCAGCACGCCATCTACAAGACCGGCGCCAAGGAGATCGCCGCCCAGGAGGGCGTGTCGCTCACCTTCATGGCCAAGTACAACGAGCGCGAGGGCAACTCCTGCCACATCCACCTGTCGCTGGCGGACGCCGACGGCACCAACGCCATGGCGGGTTCCGCGGACGACCCCGGCGGCATGGCACCCGTCATGCAGCACTTTCTCGCCGGGCAGCTCGCCGCGCTCCGGGACTTCTCGCTGCTGTACGCGCCCCACATCAACTCCTACAAGCGGTTCCAGCCGGGATCGTTCGCACCGACCGCCGTCGCCTGGGGGTACGACAACCGGACGTGCGCGCTCCGGGTCGTCGGCCACGGCCGCTCCATGCGCTTCGAGAACCGGCTCCCGGGCGGCGACGTCAACCCGCACCTCGCCGTCGCGGGCCTGGTCGCGGCCGGGCTGTACGGCATCGAGCAGAAGCTGGAGCTCCCCGGGGCCTGTCCGGGGAACGCGTACACCGCCGAGTACGCGCATGTGCCCACCACCCTGCGCGAGGCCGCCGAGCTCTGGGAGAACAGCCCCATCGCCAAGGCCGCCTTCGGCGACGAGGTGGTCGCGCACTACCGCAACATGGCGCGCGTCGAGCTGGAGGCCTTCGACGCCGCGGTGACCGACTGGGAGCTGCGCCGCTCCTTCGAACGCATGTGAGAGGTCCCCTCTTGTCCGAGCAGTCCGAGCAGTCCGAGCAGTCCGAGCAGTCCGAGCAGTCCGAGCAGTCCCAGCACGAGCAGTACGAGCACGAGCCCCAGGCACTCCAGGTACTCAACCCCGCTACCGAAGAAGTCGTCGCGACCGTCCCCGCCGCCACCGCGCAGGACGTGGAGGCGGCCGTCTCACGGGCCGCCGGGGCGCAGACCGAGTGGGCCGCCCTGGCCCCCGGTGACCGCGCCCGGCTGCTGCGCCGCTTCGCCGCCGTCGTGGACGGGCACCTGGAGGAGCTGGCGCGGCTGGAGGTCCGCGAGGCCGGCCACACCGTCGGCAACGCCCGCTGGGAGGCGGGCAACGTCCGTGACCTGCTCGACTACGCGGCCGGAGGCGTCGAGCGCCTGACCGGACGCCAGATCCCGGTCGCGGGCGGCCTCGACGTCACGTTCCACGAACCCCTCGGTGTCGTGGGCGTGATCGCGCCCTGGAACTTCCCGATGCCCATCGCGGCCTGGGGCACCGCCCCCGCGCTCGCGGCCGGCAACGCGGTCCTCCTCAAGCCGGCCGAGACGACCCCGCTCACCGCGCTCCGCCTCGCCGAACTCGCCCTGGAGGCAGGGCTCCCGGAGGGGCTCTTCCAGGTGTTGCCCGGCCACGGGCCCGTCGCGGGCAACGCCCTCGTCGAGCACCCCGGCGTCGCGAAGATCGTGTTCACGGGGTCGACCGTAGTGGGCAAACAGGTGCTGGCGAAGGGCTCGGCCCTGCTCAAGCGCGTCACGCTCGAACTCGGCGGCAAGAGTCCCAACATCGTCTTCGCCGACGCCGACATCGAGGCCGCCGCGGCCGCCGCCCCCATGTCGTTCCTCGACAACTCCGGTCAGGACTGCTGCGCCCGCACCCGCGTCCTCGTACAGCGGTCCGTGTACGACCGGTTCCTCGACCTCCTCACGCCCGCCGTCGAGTCGGTCCTCGTCGGCGACCCGGCGGACGAGAACACCCAGATGGGCCCGCTGATCTCCAAGGTCCAGCGGGACCGCGTCCGTTCGTACGTCGACCCGGACGCGCCCGGCATCCGAGGCAAGGCCCCCGAAGGCCCCGGCTTCTGGTTCCCGCCCACCGTCCTGACCGGCGTCGAGCCCCACGCGCGCGTGGCCGTCGAGGAGGTCTTCGGCCCGGTGGCCGTGGTCCTGCCCTTCGAGGACGAGGCGGACGCCATCCGGCTGGCCAACGACACGCCGTACGGCCTCTCCGGCTCCCTGTGGACCCGTGACATCGGCCGGGCGCTGCGCGTCTCCCAGGCCGTCCGCGCGGGCAACCTGTCCGTCAACTCCCACTCCAGCGTCCGCTACTCGACTCCCTTCGGCGGCTTCAAGCAGTCGGGCATCGGCCGCGAGCTCGGCCCGGACGCGCTCACCGCCTTCACCGAAACCAAGAACGTCTTCATCAGCACGGAAGGCCCCGCACAGTGACTGACGAAATCATCTGCCGCCGCCTCGTCGGCCGTACCGCCGTCATCACCGGCGCCGGCAGCGGCATCGGCCTCGCCACCGCGCGCCGGCTCGCCTCCGAAGGGGCCCACGTGGTCTGCGGCGACGTCGACGAGACCCGCGGCAAGGCGGTCGCCGACGAGGTCGGCGGGATCTTCGTGAAGGTCGACGTCACCGACGCCGAACAGGTCGAGGCGCTCTTCCGGACCGCGTACGACACCTACGGCAGCGTCGACATCGCCTTCAACAACGCGGGCATCTCCCCGCCCGACGACGACTCCATCCTGGAGACCGGCCTGGAAGCCTGGAAGCGGGTCCAGGAGGTCAACCTCACCTCCGTGTACCTGTGCTGCAAGGCCGCGATCCCTTACATGCGACGGCAGGGCAAGGGCTCGATCATCAACACCGCGTCCTTCGTGGCCCGCATGGGCGCGGCGACCTCCCAGATCTCGTACACGGCCTCCAAGGGAGGTGTGCTGGCCATGTCCCGCGAGCTGGGCGTGCAGTTCGCGCGTGAGGGCATCCGCGTCAACGCCCTGTGCCCGGGCCCGGTCAACACTCCGCTCCTCCAGGAACTGTTCGCCAAGGACCCCGAGCGGGCCGCCCGCCGTCTGGTGCACATCCCGCTCGGGCGGTTCGCGGAGGCCACCGAGATCGCGTCCGCGGTCGCGTTCCTCGCCAGCGATGACTCGTCCTTCGTCAACGCCACCGACTTCCTGGTGGACGGCGGCATTTCGGGCGCGTACGTCACGCCGCTCTAGGAACGAGACGGTCACACCACAGCCCCTGGTGCACCACCACGATCGCGCGCCAGGGGCCCGGGCCGACCGGCTACAGGAACGTGTGGCCCTCACCGCGATACGTCGGCGCCGTGGCCGTCACCTCGTCGCCCGTCACGAGGTGCAGCACGTCGAACCGTTCGCACAGCTCGCCCGCCTTGGCGTGCCGGAACCACACCTTGTCGCCGATGAGGAGATCGTCGGCGGGCGCGCCCAGCAGCGGCGTCTGGACCTCCCCGGGGCCTTCCTGGGGGTCGTACTTCAGCCCCTCCGGCAGGTACGGGACGGGCAGCCGGTCGCGGCCCGCGGCGCCCGAGGCCGGGTATCCGCCGCCCAGCACGGTGACCACGCCGACGCCCGGCCGGCGGACGACGGGCTGCGCGAAGAGCGCCGCCGGACGTCCCCTGAACGAGGTGTAGTTGTCGAAGAGCCGCGGGACGTACAGCCCCGACCCGGCCCCGATCTCGGTGACCGCGTCCTCGGCGGCGGTGTACTGGACGCTGCCCGTGCCGCCGCCGTTGACGAACTCCAGGTCGGGCGCCACGGCCCGGACGGCTCGCACGACCTCGGCGCGCCGCTCGGCGAGCTCCTTCCTCGCGGCGGCCTGCATCAGCCGGACGGCCCGCGAGCGGAACGGCCGCCCCGCGAGGGAGTCGCCGACACCGGCGATGTGCCCCTCGTACGCCATGATCCCGACCAGTTTGAACCCGGGCCGCCGGGCGACCGTACGGGCCATCTCGGCGACCTGGGCGGGGGAGTGGAGCGGGGAGCGTCGTGCGCCGACGCGCACCCGTCCGCCGAGCAGCTTCAGGGACGTGTCCAACTCCAGGCAGACGCGCACGACTTCGGAACCGCCCGCGCGGGAGTCGTCGATGAGCTGGAGCTGGGCGGGGTCGTCGACCATGACGGTGACGGCGGCGGCCAGCTTGGGGTCACCGCTCAGCTCGGCGTAGCCCGAACGGTCCGCCGACGGATAGGCGAGCAGGACGTCGTCGAAGCCGGACCGCGCCAGCCACAGGGACTCGGCGAGGGTGAAGGACATGATGCCCGCGAAACCCTCACGCCCCAGGACGCGTTCGAGCAGGGCCCGGCAGCGGACGGACTTGCTGGCCACGCGGATCGGCTTGCCGCCGGCCCTGCGGAGCATGTCGTCGGCGTTCGCGTCGAAGGCGTCCAGGTCGACGATCGCCACGGGGGCGTCGAGATGAGCGGTGGCCCGGTCGTAGCGGGCGCGGTCAGCGGCACGGGCAGTCATGAACGAAGCCTGCCAGACTCGATTACCGCTGGGTAGGGGGACGTTCCGGGCAGATCCCCCGGGCCTGTGGACTGGTTCCCTCTCGGCGCGCGTCAACCCGTAGAGTGACGCGAACGCAGGGGACGACCTCGGCCGGGGATGGCCACGTGCTGTCACGGGTACGGATGCTCGTGGCGACACCTGGTCAGGCGGCTCCGGAACGACGATCGCGCCCCACGGGCGGTCGTACGCCCGGACGGTCTCCGCGGCGGCCTGACACGAGGAAACGGGGGGTGCATGAGCACGGAAGCGCGTCGTGCCTCCATCCCCCCACGCCCCACGACTCCACCCCGTCCACCGGCTCCTCCGCGGCCATCGGGTGGGAACGGATCCGCCGCACCCGGGAACGCCGCACCCGGGAACGCCGCACCCGAGGACGCCCCGTCCGGGGCCGACGCCACCGGGTCCGTGCCGGACGACCCGCGACCGGGCTTCGCCGCAAGGAGCGCCGTGCCGGGGGGATCCCGCTCCACGAGCGCCCCGTTGCCCCCTCCACGACCCGCGCCGTCGTCCACTCCGGCACCCCCAAGCCCACAGCACCCACCGACCACCGGCGCGCCGCCCATGCCTCCCTCCACCCCGCCGCGCACCCCGTCGGGTGCCTCCCGCGACGCGGCCTCCCCGAAACCCGAGGCTGCCGGACAGCGGTCGCGGCCGCACGACTTCCGCCGGGCAGCCGCACAGGGCAACGCCCCGGGCACCAGCACCCCTGGCGCCCCGCCCCCACCCGTGGCCTCGGCGCGGTTCCCCGACGCGCCACCACCGGCGTCGGCGGGCTCCGCACGGCCCGCGGACGCACCGAACCTGCCGGGCGCCACGCCGTCCGGTTCCGCGCCGTCCGGCTCCGCCACCGGAGCTCCGCCGAGGCCCACGGCGGCGCCGCCCCGCACCGCCCTGCCCGAGGAGACCCACACCGAGGCGACCACCCGGCTGCGGCCCGTCCCGGACGAGGAACCGCCCGGCTGGACACCCGCGTCGAGTTCGTCGCGGCGCTCCGTCGAGGCGCTCGACGCGGCACTCGGCGTACGCCCGGGCCGCCCGTACATCACCTTCGCGCGGCCCGAGACGTACCACCCCGAGACGCGCGACGACACACAGGCGCGGCCCAGCCGCTCCCGCGCCGTGGCGGCCGCCGCCTGCGTCGTCCTCGGCCTGGGACTCATCGGCGGGGCGGTGACCGGGAGCTGGCTCACCGGGGACGCGGACGCCGACGGCGACCGGGGCAGCTTCACGGCCGCCGGACAGCTGTGGCACGGCGTGCCCGTCGACCAGCTGTTCCCGCGCACCGTCGACGGCGAGGGCGCCGGACCCGGCGGCGCCGACCGGACCTGGACCCGGATCGCCGTCGCCCCCGACAGCGGCTGCCGGAACGCCTTCGACCCGCTGCTCCGCAAGGCCCTCGCCCCGGTCGGCTGTCTGCGGCTGCTCCGCGCCACGTACACCGACTCCACCCGCAGCCATGTCACCACCGTGGGCCTGCTCTTCACCACGGCCGACTCCGCCGCCATGACCTTGCTGAAGTCCCGCTTCGAGAAGGACGGCCTGGCCCGGCGCACCGACCTGATGCCCCTCCCGTACGCGGCCAAGGGCACCGTCGCGGCCGGTTTCGGCGCCGAGCAGCGTGCCTCCTGGACCCTCTCCGTCCTCACCGACGCGCCGGTCGTCGTCTACGCCGTCTCCGGTTTCGCCGACGGCCGCACCGTCACCGAGCCGCAGCCCGCCGAGGAGGCCATGAAGCCCGGTGCCACCACCGCCCCCGCGCAGGCCGGTCTCGGCCACGAGGCACAGGGCCTCGCCGACCGCGTCGAACGCGGCTTCCGCAAGACGGTCGCCGCCGCCGGGGACGAGTCCTCATGACCCGTGGAGTCCTCACGACCCATATGAGGCTCATAACCCGTACGAAGCTCATAACCCGTACGACGCTCATGAAGGCCCACATGAACCGCAGGACCGGAGCGCTGAGCGTCCTCCTCGCCGCCTCCCTCGCCCTCGTCCCGTCCACCACCGCCCAGGCCGACAGCATCCGCTCCCAGCAGTGGGCCCTGGACGCCATGCACACGCGGGAGGCCTGGCGGACCACCAAGGGCGCGGGCGTCACCGTGGCCGTCCTCGACACCGGCGTCGACGACGAGCACCCCGACCTCGTGGGCAACGTCCTGCCCGGCAGGGACATGGTCGGCTTCGGAGCGAGCCGGGGCGACCGCGCCTGGGCCCGGCACGGCACCGCCATGGCCGGGATCATCGCCGGCCACGGACACGGCCCGGGAGGCGAGGACGGCGTCGTGGGCATCGCCCCGGCGGCCAAGATCCTTCCCGTCCGCGTCATCCTCGAGGACGGCGACTCCGCCCGCACCAAGGCCCGCAACACCCGCGGCAACGCCCTCGCCGAGGGCATCCGCTGGGCCGCCGACCAGGGCGCCGACGTCATCAACCTCTCCCTCGGCGACGACTCCAAGTCCGCCCACCCCGAACCCGCCGAGGACGCGGCCGTCCAGTACGCCCTCAAGAAGGGCTCCGTCGTCGTCGCCTCCGCGGGCAACGGCGGCGAGAAGGGCGACCACATCTCGTACCCGGCCGCCTACCCGGGTGTCATAGCCGCCACCGCCGTCGACAAATACGGCACGCGCGCCTCCTTCTCCACCCGCCGCTGGTACGCCACCGTCAGTGCCCCCGGTGACGACGTCGTCATCGCCGACCCGGACCACAAGTACTACGAGGGCTGGGGCACGAGCGCCGCGGCCGCGTTCGTCTCCGGCGCGGTGGCCCTCGTCCGGGCGGCCCACCCCGGCCTGACCCCCGCACAGATCAAGCAGCTCCTTGAGGACACGGCCCGCGACGCGCCCGCGGGCGGCCGGGACGACGCCCACGGCTTCGGCTTCGTCGATCCGGCCGCCGCGATCAAGGTGGGCGGCAGGATCGAACCGGAAGGGCTCCACCCGGCGGCGTACGGCCACAAGTACTTCGGATCAGGCCCCGACACGGCCCAGGACGACGACAGCGCCTTCAGCTGGGCGGCCCCGGCCGCGGGCGGCCTGGGCGTCCTGCTGCTGGGCGGGGCCGTGGCGCTGTGGCGGGGCCGGGGCCGGCGGGACGACCAGACGGACCACTACGGCGTCTGAGCCGGGGAGAGGCCGCTATTGCGCCTGCCGCACCGGCTCCGCGACGGTCTCGGCGTCCTCGCCCCCGCCTCCGTACTCGTCTCCGTCCTCGCTCCTGTCCGCGAACACCGACACGGCCGCCTTCGCCGCCGCCTCCACCAGTGCGACGCCCTTCACCTTCGTGGTGTTGCCGTCCGACAGCACCGCGACGAGGTAGTCGTGACCGTCCGCGGTGACGCGCCCGATGCTGTTGATGTCCCACAGCCCGGTCGTGCTTCGGGGCAACCACCCGTTCTTCAGGGCGAAGTCCGACCCGGCGGCCGACACACCCCAGTCCTGGTCCACGGCGATCCGCCCCATCAGCTCCCGCAGACAGGTCCGCGAGGCCTCGCTGAGCTCCGAGTCGTCCCCGAACACCTGCTGGAGCAGCACGAGTTGATCGGCCGCGGTGGTCTGCGTCAGCCCCCACAGCGGCCCGTCGCCGCCCTCGGTACCGGTCAGCCCGAAGCGCTCGTTCGCGGCGTCGAGGCCGGCCGCCTGGCCGATCGCCTTCCACAGCGCGGTCGCGGACGCGTTGTCGCTGTTCTCGATCATCGCGGTGGCGTATGTCTTCTCCTGCGCGGTGAGCCGCCGGCCCGCGTCCTGCGCCTGGAGGAGCAGCGTCGCCAGGATGTCGACCTTCACGATGCTCGCGGTGTCGAACCGCGCCTTCCCGTACACCGCGCTCACCCCGGACTCCACGTCCAGTACGGCCACGGACACGTCGGCGCCGTCCTCGACCGTCACCTCCTCCATCGCGGCCGCGAGCAGCGCGTCGTGGTCCGCCTCGGGAGCCGCCACAGGTCGCAACGAAGCTTCCTCCGTAACCTCTTGAGCGGATGACGATGACGCCGACGACGCTACGGTGCCCTCCGTGCCGTGCGCCCTCCCTTTCACGTAGACGGTCCCGGCGGCCGTGCCGGTCACGATGACGGCGGCGGCCAGCACCGAGCAGAGGACGGAACGGCGCCGGGGCGGCCGAGCGCGGCGGCGGACTCTGTGAGGAGGCATGCCGCGATGCTTCAGGCCGGCCCTGTGCGCCGGGTTAGCCGGTTGTTAGACGCGTGTCAGGGGATGCTGAGAAACGCATGAGCCCGGTGAACGCCACGTTTCCGGCCCCGGGAAAGGCCCAGGAGACGCCCCCCCCGGGAGGGCCCCGATAGGGTCGGTGACCGTGGCGAACAAGAACATTCCCGACCCCGGTTTCTCCGACGACGACGGCTCCGCCGATCCCCGGCTGAGCGCGGCACTCACGGCCTGGGCCGAGGACCGCACGGCCGTGGGGCCCGTCCTGGAGGCCCTCAAGGGAGCCCGGCTGCTCGTCCCCGTCGTGGCCCTCCTCGGCGAGGTCGAGGAGGACGAGAACGGCCTGCACCGCGAGAAGACCAGCGACATGGCGGTGCCGACCCTGAAGGCCGGAAACCGCACCGCCCTGCCCGCCTTCACGTCCACCGACTCACTCGCCCGCTGGGACCCCGCCGCCCGCCCCGTCGCCGTACCCCTGCACCAGGCCCTCCAGGCCGCCGCCCACGAGAAGGCCGACACGATCGTGCTGGACCTGGCCGGGCCGGTGCCGTACGAGCTGTCCGGGCCCGCGCTGCTCGCGCTCGCCGAGGGACGGACGACCACGGACCCCCTCGCCGACCCGGCCGTCGTCGAGGCCGTACGCGCCGTCGTGGCCGCCGAGCCCGCCGTACTCCGCGCCCACCTCGGGCCGGGACAGGCCGACGGCACCCTCGCCCTCGTCCTGGATCCGTCCGCGCCCCCGGCCGAGGCCGCTCGGGCGGTCGCGCAGCGCCTCGCCGCCGACGAAACGCTGCGGGCCCGCCTGGTGCGCGGCCTCGACCTGGCACTGCTGCCGGCCGGGACAACGCCTCCGGGCGAGCCCCTGTACGTACGGTGATCGACTAGCCGTAGACCGGGCCCGTGTACTTCTCGCCCGGACCCTGACCCGGCTCGTCCGGGACCAGCGACGCCTCGCGGAACGCCAGCTGCAGGGACTTCAGTCCGTCGCGCAGCGGGGCGGCGTGGAAGGAGCTGATCTCGGTCGCGGACGCGTCGAGGAGACCGGCGAGGGCGTGCACCAGCTTGCGGGCCTCGTCCAGGTCCTTGTACTTGTCGCCCTCCTCGGTGAGACCGAGCTTCACGGCGGCGGCGCTCATCAGGTTCACCGCGACCGTCACGATCACCTCGACCGCCGGGACCTCGGCGATGTCGCGGGCCATGCTGTCGAAGTCGGGATTCGTGGCGGAGCCGGGAGATTCTGCGGAGCCGGAGGAGCCGGCCGGGCCCGAGGGGGAGGTGTCACTCATGTCCCACACGATAAGGCCGAGTCACCGGGGTACCCGAGCGCGGGAGGCGCCCGCACGCCGGTTCGCACCTGCCTCAGGTAGCTGCTAACCTTGGGTGACGACCGGTCGGACGCGCCAGAAGAGATATCAGCGTGCCCGACCCGCAAGTGGAGGCTCCGAACTCCCACCTGACCCTCCTCCGGGACGGCAGGTCACCGGTCAGGCGGCCACCACCGTTCCGTACGGACGGTGGAGTCGCCCGAAGCGCGCCCCGCGGTTCACTGCGGCGGTGCTCCGGCAGTCTGGAGCTCCCGCCTGTGTCCCGTCCGGGGCATTTTTCATGCACCGCGATGGTTGGTCTCTATGTCAGCCAGACATACACGGCGGTCCGCCAGACCGTCGTGGGGTGCTATCCGAGGAGGATCCATCAGCGCCGAGCCCCGCATCAACGACCGGATTCGCGTTCCCGAGGTGCGACTTGTCGGTCCCAGTGGCGAGCAGGTGGGCATTGTCCCCCTGGCCAAGGCACTGGAGCTTGCGCAGGAGTACGACCTGGACCTGGTCGAGGTCGCGGCGAACGCCCGTCCGCCCGTGTGCAAGCTCATGGACTACGGGAAGTTCAAGTACGAGTCGGCCATGAAGGCCCGTGAGGCGCGCAAGAACCAGGCGCACACGGTCATCAAGGAGATGAAGCTCCGGCCGAAGATCGACCCGCACGACTACGACACCAAGAAGGGTCACGTCGTCCGGTTCCTCAAGCAGGGCGACAAGGTCAAGATCACGATCATGTTCCGTGGTCGCGAGCAGTCCCGGCCCGAGCTGGGCTACCGACTGCTGCAGCGGCTCGCGGAGGACGTCCAGGACCTCGGATTCGTCGAGTCGAACCCGAAGCAGGACGGCCGCAACATGATCATGGTTCTCGGTCCGCACAAGAAGAAGACCGAGGCGATGGCCGAGGCCCGTGAGGCGCAGGCGGCCCGCAAGGCCGAAGCGAAGGCCAACCCAGGCCGCTCGCAGAACGCCTCTGAGGCCGAGGTCGAGGCCCCCGCCGAGGAGCCTGCCGAGGCGTGATTCCCCCGGACGCGAGTCCAGGGACCCCTGGGCCGACAGTCCAGGACGTCAACCGATAGACAGGACGCTCCACCGTGCCCGGTTTCACGACCGGGCATCGGAGCGCCATGACGAGGAGAGAACGGCGCTATGCCGAAGAACAAGTCGCACAGCGGTTCCAGCAAGCGCTTCAAGGTCACCGGCTCGGGCAAGGTGCTCCGTGAGCGCGCCGGCATTCGCCACTACAACGAGCACAAGTCGTCCCGCGTGACGCGTCGCCTCACCGGCAACGCCGAGATGGCCCCGGGCGACGCCAAGAAGATCAAGAAGCTTCTCGGCAAGTGAGGCAGGGTGCGCCTGACGCCCGACCGGCGTCCGGCGCCCGCCTTCACCGAGAGACCGGGACCCATTCGTTTCCGGGCCGTGTGAGGAACCACCGCGGCCCCGCTACAAGGAGTTAAAGAAGTGGCACGCGTCAAGCGGGCAGTCAACGCCCACAAGAAGCGCCGGGCGATCCTCGAGCAGGCCTCCGGCTACCGCGGTCAGCGTTCGCGCCTGTACCGCAAGGCCAAGGAGCAGGTCACCCACTCGCTGGTCTACAACTACAACGACCGCAAGAAGCGCAAGGGCGACTTCCGTCAGCTGTGGATCCAGCGCATCAACGCCGCTGCCCGCGCCAACGGCATCACGTACAACCGCTTCATCCAGGGTCTGAAGGCCGCGAACATCGAGGTCGACCGCAAGATCCTGGCCGAGCTGGCCGTCAACGACGCGGGTGCGTTCGCCGCGCTCGTCGAGGTCGCGCAGAAGGCGCTGCCGAGCGACGTCAACGCGCCGAAGGCGGCGTGACGCTGCGCCGGCTCAAGCCGCGTACGTAACGTGACCCGGACCCGCAGGCCGTTCGCCGCCTGCGGGTCCGAGTGCGTCCGGGGCCGGTTTTCCTCGCCCCCGCCGCTCCTACCCGTCCCTTCCCGGGGGCTCCGCCCCGGACCCCGCTCCTCAAGCGCCGGAGGGGCTGCATGCCCCACCCACCCGTACGGACTCCCAAAGGTGCCCCCATGCCCCCCGCCCCCGAGCTGATCTCCCCGCGCTCCGCTCGCGTGTCCGCCGCGCGGCGGCTTACCAAGCGGAACTTCCGAGGGAAGGAACAGTTGTTCCTCGCGGAGGGGCCGCAGGCTGTGCGGGAAGCGGCCGGGCACCGGACCGGCGACACGCCCACGCTCGTCGAACTGTTCGTCACCGTCGACGCCGCGGAGCGCTACGCCGACATCGTGGGCGAGGCCCGCGCCGCAGGAGCCCGCGTGCACCTCGCGTCCGAGGACGTGATCGCCGACATCTCGACCACGGTGACCCCGCAGGGCCTCGTAGGGGTGTGCCGCTTCCTCGACACCCCCTTCGAGCACGTGCTCAGGGCCCGCCCCAAGCTCGTCGCCGTCCTCGCACACGTACGGGACCCCGGAAACGCCGGTACCGTACTGCGCTGCGCCGACGCCGCCGGAGCCGAGGCCGTCGTGATCACCGACGCCTCCGTGGACCTCTACAACCCCAAGGCCGTGCGGGCCTCCGTGGGTTCCCTCTTCCACCTGCCCGTCGCCGTCGGCGTGCCCGTGGAGCAGGCCGTGGCCGGCCTCAAGAGCGCCGGAGTGCGCGTGCTCGCCGCTGACGGGGCCGGGGACGACGACCTCGACGACCAGCTGGACAAGGGGGCCATGGGCGGTCCCACCGCCTGGGTGTTCGGCAACGAGGCGTGGGGGCTTCCGGAGGAGACGCGTGCGCTGGCCGACGCCGCCGTGCGCGTTCCCATCCACGGGATGGCCGAAAGCCTGAACCTCGCGACCGCCGCCGCCGTATGTCTCTATGCGTCCGCCCGTGCACAGCGCGCCTCGGGAGGGTGCCGTTCCGTCACACTCGGCTAGTAGGGTGGCGGGCTCGGGGGCCCTCCCCCCGAGCTCTCGGCTGCTCTCCCG
Organism: Streptomyces sp. NPDC046862; assembly: GCF_040704615.1. Classification (NCBI taxonomy): domain Bacteria; kingdom Bacillati; phylum Actinomycetota; class Actinomycetes; order Kitasatosporales; family Streptomycetaceae; genus Streptomyces; species Streptomyces sp. NPDC046862. The sequence goes on from NZ_JBEYXP010000030.1 coordinate 67,518, forward strand.
GTTCTCGGGCTCCGCTCGAACAGGGGGACCCCATGAGCAGGGAGGACCCCCATGCAAGACGAGAGGTGGGGTACGGGGATGAGTGTCGGCACGAGCAGGGCGCCGGGCGCACGGGGCGTGCGCGCCGAGGCGGCCACGACCCGGCACGGTGACGCCGCCGAACTCGCCGAACTCGGCATCGACCCCGACGACCTCCCCGACGGACTCGTCGTCGCCGACGAACAGGGGCGTGTCATCTGCTTCAACGCCGCCGCCGCCCGGATCACCGCCGTCCCCGCCGACGACGCCCTCGGACGCCGGCTCGAGGTGGCCCTTCCGTTAGAGGACCTGGAGGGCCGTCGGTGGTGGCAGCTGACGGATCCTTACGGCGGACTCGCCATCCGGGTCGGACAGCCCGAGCGGAACCTGCTGCTGCCGGGTGGCCGCGAGGTCCTCGTCTCGGCACGCTACGTCCGAACGGAACCCACCGGGCCCGTCCACCGTGTCGTCGTCTCGCTCCGCGACACCGAGGCACGCCGCCGCACCGAGCGCAGCCATGCCGAGCTGATCGCCACGGTGGCCCACGAGCTGCGCTCGCCGCTCACCTCCGTCAAGGGCTTCACCGCCACCCTGCTCGCCAAGTGGGAACGGTTCACGGACGACCAGAAGAAGCTGATGCTGGAGACCGTCGACGCCGACGCGAATCGTGTCACCCGGCTCATCGCCGAGCTCCTCGACATCTCGCGGATCGACTCCGGGCGGCTGGAGGTGCGCCGCCAGCCCGTCGACATCGGTGCCGCCGTCGGACGGCACATCCAGGCGTACGTCGCCGCAGGTCAGCCCGCCGACCGGTTCCTGCTGCGCATCCAGCAGCCGCTGCCCTCCCTCTGGGCCGACCCCGACAAGATCGACCAGGTGCTCAGCAACCTGCTGGAAAATGCCGTGCGCCACGGCGAGGGAACCGTCACGATTGACGTCCAGCCCTCGGCGTCCCCCCGGGAAGGGGAGGACGGCGAGAACACGGCCACGTCGGTCACGGTGAGCGACGAGGGCACCGGCATCCCGGAGGAGTCCATGAACCGCGTCTTCACCCGCTTCTGGCGGGGCAGCAAGCGCGGTGGCACGGGTCTCGGGCTCTACATCGTCAAGGGCATCGTCGAGGCCCACGGCGGCACCATCACGGTCGGCCGCGCCCCGGCCGGCGGCGCCGAGTTCCGATTTACGTTGCCCGTGGGCACCCCGGCGTATCTGCAGTAACGCCGACCGAGGCCCCACGGGCGCATTCACGTACGTCACCCCCGTTAGACTCAAGTTTTGGCACCTTTGTGTCCCGGAGTCGGCGACGATCCGCGATCGGATCAGTGACGGGGACCACCAGCCAGCCAATCGGAAGCACGGGAAGAGATGTCGGCACCGAATAAGTCGTACGACCCTGTCGAGGTCGAGGCGTTGAAACCGGAAGAGATCGAGCGCATGCGGGACGAGGCGCTCGCCGCCTTCGCCGCCGCGGACTCCCTCGACGCGCTCCAGGAGGCCAAGGTCGCCCACACCGGCGGCGCCTCCCCGCTGGCCCTCGCCAACCGCGAGATCGGAGCCCTGCCCCCGCACGCCAAGGCCGCCGCCGGCAAGCTGGTCGGCCAGGCCCGTGGCGCCGTCAACAAGGGTCTCGCCGCCCGTCAGGCCGAGCTGGAGGCCGATCGGGACGCCCGTGTGCTGGTCGAGGAGGCGGTGGACGTCACGTTGCCGTACGACCGCGTACCGGCCGGCGCCCGCCACCCGCTGACCACGCTGTCGGAGCGCATCGAGGACGTCTTCGTGGCCATGGGCTACGAGGTCGCCGAGGGCCCTGAGGTCGAGGCCGAGTGGTTCAACTTCGACGCCCTGAACATCGGACCGGACCACCCGGCGCGTGGCGAGGCCGACACCTTCTTCGTGCGGGGCCCGGAGGGCGGCACCGAGTCCGGAGTCGTGCTGCGCACCCACACCTCGCCCGTGCAGATCCGTTCCCTGCTGGCGCGCGAGCTGCCGGTCTACGTGATCTGTCCCGGCGTCGTCTACCGCACCGACGAGCTGGACGCCACGCACACCCCGGTCTTCCGCCAGGTCGAGCTGCTCGCCGTGGACGAGGGGCTGACCATGGCCGACCTCAAGGGCACCCTCGACCACATGGTCCAGTCGCTGTTCGGCGCGGACATCGAGACCCGGCTGCGGCCGAACTTCTTCCCGTTCACCGAGCCGTCCGCCGAGATGGACATGGTGTGCTACGTCTGCCGCGGCGAGTCCGTCGGCAACCCCGACCGGCCCTGCCGCACCTGCTCGTCCGAGGGCTGGATCGAGCTCGGCGGCTGCGGCATGGTCAACCCGAAGGTGCTGACCGCCTGCGGCGTCGACCCCGAGAAGTACAGCGGATTCGCCTTCGGGTTCGGCATCGAGCGAATGCTGATGTTCCGCCACAACGTCGAAGACATGCGAGACATGGTCGAGGGTGACGTCCGGTTCACCCGGCCGTTCGGGATGGAGATCTGATGCGGGTCCCGCTTTCCTGGCTGCGGGAGTACGTCGACCTGCCGGCGACTGAGACCGGGCGCGACGTCCAGGCCAAGCTCATTTCGGCCGGTCTGGAGGTCGAGACCGTCGAGCAGCTCGGCGCCGACCTCAAGGGGCCGCTCGTCGTCGGTCAGGTGCTGACCATCGAGGAGCTGGAGGGCTTCAAGAAGCCGATCCGCTTCTGCACCGTCGACGTCTCCACCGCTGGGGGCACCTCCCAGGCTTTCGGCACTGGGGGAGGCACCGGCGAGCCCCAGGAGATCGTCTGCGGCGCCCGCAACTTCGCCGTCGGCGACAAGGTCGTCGTGGTCCTCCCGGGCGCCGTGCTGCCCGGCGGCTTCGCGATCTCCGCCCGCACGACGTACGGCCGGAACTCGCACGGCATGATCTGCTCCAGCGACGAGCTGGGCATGGGCGACGACGGCACCAAGGGCATCATCGTGCTGCCGCCGGAGACCGAGGTCGGCAAGGACGCCGTCGAGCTCCTGGAACTGGTCGACGAGGTCCTCGACATCGCCGTCACCGCCAACCGCGGCGACTGCCTGTCCATCCGTGGTGTGGCCCGCGAGACCGCCATCGCCTACGGTCTGCCGCTGCGCGACCCGGCGCTGCTCGACGTGCCCGTCCCGAACGCCTTCGGCTACCCCGTCGAGGTCTCCGACGCCGCCGGCTGTGACCGCTTCACCGCCCGTACGGTCACCGGTCTCGACCCGGAGACGCGCTCCCCGATCTGGCTGAAGCGCCGGCTGCAGAAGGTCGGCATGCGCCCGATCTCGCTCGCCGTCGACATCACCAACTACGTGATGATGGAGCTCGGCCAGCCGCTGCACGCCTACGACCGGGGGCTCGTCCAGGGCACCATCGGCGTGCGCCGGGCCGAGGAGGGCGAGAAGATCACCACGCTCGACGGTGTCGTGCGCACCCTGCACGCCGAGGACCTGGTGATCACCGACGAGAGCGGCCCGATCGGTCTCGCGGGCGTCATGGGCGGCGCCAACACCGAGATCGCCGACCACGACGCCGAGAACGGAGCGAACGCCTCCACCGAGGTCGTCATCGAGGCCGCCCACTTCGACCAGGTCGCGATCGCGCGCACGGCCCGCCGCCACAAGCTGTCCTCGGAGGCCTCCCGCCGCTTCGAGCGCGGGGTCGACCCACTGGCCGCGGCCGCCGCCGCCCAGCGCACCGTCGACCTGTTGGTCCTGCTCGCGGGCGGTACCGCCGACGCCGGTGTCACCGAGGTCGTCGCGTCGTCCGCGCCGCGCACGATCACCATCCCGGCCGACCACCCGGACAAGGTCGCGGGCGTCGTCTACGGCCGCGAGACCGTCGTACGCCGCCTCCAGGACGTCGGCTGCGACGTGCTCGGGCAGGACGAGCTGACCGTGACCGTGCCGTCCTGGCGGCCCGACCTCACCGACCCGAACGACCTGGCCGAGGAGGTCATCCGCCTGGAGGGCTACGAGAACCTGCCCTCCACGCTGCCCAAGCCGCCCTCGGGCCGCGGACTGACCCACCGGCAGCGGCTGCACCGCCGCGTCGGCCGCGCCCTGGCCGGCGCCGGATACGTCGAGGCGCCGAACTACCCGTTCATCGGTGAGCAGGTCTTCGACCAGCTCGGTCTGGACGCCGACGACCCGGCCCGCCGCGTCGTCAAGCTCGTCAACCCGCTGAGCGACGAGGAGCCGGCGCTGCGCACATCGCTGCTGCCGGGCCTGCTCGGCGCGCTCAGGCGCAACGACGGGCGGGGCTCCCACGACCTGGCCCTGTTCGAGACCGGCCTGGTCTTCTTCTCGCGCGAGGAGCAGCACGTCGCCGTCTCGCTGCCCGTCGACCGCCGCCCGACCGACGAGGAGATCGCGTCGCTGGGTGCCGCGCTGCCCGAGCAGCCGCGCCACGTCGCCGTCGTCCTCGCGGGCGCCCGCGAGCAGGCCGGCTGGTGGGGCAAGGGCCGCCCGGCCGACTGGGCCGACGCCGTCGAGGCCGCGCGGACCGTGGCCCGCGAGACCGGCGCCGAACTGGTCATCCGCAAGGGCCAGTACGGTCCATGGCACCCCGGCCGCTGTGCCGAGCTGGCGATCACCGTCGACGGCGGCGCCGAGCGGGTCGTGGGCCACGCCGGCGAGCTGCACCCGCGGGTGGTGAAGGCCCTGGGCCTGCCCGCGCGCACCTCGGCGATGGAGCTCGACCTGGACGCGCTGGAGCAGGTGGGCGACGGCACGCCGCAGGCGCCGGGGATCTCCACGTTCCCGGTCGCCACGCAGGACGTCGCGCTCGTCGTGGACGAGTACGTCCCGGCGGCGGATGTCGAGGCCGCGCTGCGCGAGGGCGCCGGTGAACTGCTGGAGTCCATCCGGCTGTTCGACGTCTACGAGAACGCCGAGCAGCTCGGGGAGGGGCGGAAGTCCCTGGCGTACGCGCTGCGCTTCCGCGCGGGCGACCGGACGCTGACGGTTGACGAGGCGTCGGCGGCGCGGGACGCGGCGGTGGCGCTGGCCGCGGAGCGTATGGGCGCCGTGTTGCGAGGGTGACTCCGCCGGGGCGTGGGGACTGAGGGTTCGGTGGTCGGCCGCGGGCCGTCCGTGGCTGATCGCGCGGTTCCCCGCGCCCCTTTCGGGGCGCTTCCGTGCGCCCTGGAGAAAGCTTTCGCACTCCTGTTGTGCGCCCCTGGGCTCCCACGGGTCACTTCACTCATTTGGGTGACAAGTCGGGGCGATCTGGCCCGATCGGGGCATGTGGCCGACAGAATCGGACCGGCCTTCCGGGGTCATCTGTGTGCTGTCAGGGCCTGATGGGGGGCCATCGGCATGTTTCGTTTCAGGGCCGCGCGGGCCGGGGCCAGGTTCGTCAGCGGTGCCATGATCTTCGCTGTCGGCACCGGGCTGATGCTGCACCTCGGGCATGTGCTGTTCCGGGAGCTGCGGCAGGTCCGCAGGTCCGCGGGTACCGCACAGGGCGCACTGCTCAGGCCGCTGCCCGCGCGCATCGACGGGCTGGCCACGGCCGCCGCACAGCTCTCCGCCGACCGAGGTGCCGCCGTCGGAGGCGACCTCTACGACGTGATCGCCACCGAGCACGGCGTACGGGTGGTGATCGGCGACGTCCGCGGGCACGGCATCGGTGCGGTCGGGACCGTCGCCGCCGTCCTGGGCTGCTTCCGCGAGGCCGTGCACGACGAGGTCGAACTCGCCGGTGTGCTCCGGCGGCTGGACAGCGCCCTCGCCCGACACCTGCGCCGGCAGGCGACCACGGGACCGGACGCCGACACCACGGTCATCGAGGACTTCGTGACGGTCCTGCTGCTGGAGATCCGGCGCGACGGCGAGCTGCGCGCCCTCAACTGCGGCCACCCCTGGCCGTACCTGCTGGGTGAAGGCCGCGCACAACCCCTCACCGGCGCCGACCCTCTGCCCCCGCTCGGGCTGTTCCCTCTCCCCTCCGAGCTCCCGCTCGTCGACTGCGGCAGACTCCGGCCGGGTGAGGCCCTGTTCCTCCACACCGACGGCGTCACGGACGCGAGAGACGACCACGGCGGGTTCTTCCCGCTGCCCACCGCGCTCGCCGAGGCCGTACGCGACCGCCCGAGCTCACCTCAGTCGGTGCTGCGAGCCGTCTTCACCCAACTCCTGCGCCACACAAGGGGGAGGCCCGCTGACGACGTTGCCATGCTGGTGTTGTGCAATGACCGTCGGCCCAGCCATGCCCCAGTAGGGGCGCGGGGAACTGCGCGACCAGCCACAACCAACCGGCAGCCGACAACCAACCTGTAGTCCCGAGCTCTTGGTCATCGGCGCCCCCAGCGGAGTGCACCGGCGGAGCCGTCCGCCCCGCCACGGAGTGTCGGGCAGGCAGCCGGGCGGACGGCGTGGAATCGGGCCACCGCACTTGTACGAGGGGGAGCCGGCGGCCCGGCCGGCCTCTTTGCGAGGCATTTCAGTCAACCGGCCCGAAACTCTCCGCGACAGCGCGCGCACAACGCGGATACGAGCGCTCGGTTCACACCCCGTGTGAAGAGGGAAGCGCTACGCTGCACGCGGCCGGTACGAGCCACCGGAGGGCACCCATGCAGCCCAACACGCTGCTCGACGCGATCCTCGACGAGGCCGGGATCTCACACGCGGGCCTCGCCGCCCATGTGAACCAGGCAGGGCGCGCACGCGGTCTCGCCCTCAGGTACGAACACACCGCGGTGGCACGGTGGTTGAAGGGCCAGCGCCCGCGCGGCCAGGTGCCCGACCTGATCTGCGAGGTGCTCGCGACCCGGCTGCACCGCACCGTCACCCTCGACGACATCGGACTCGGCATCCCCGGAGAGCCGGCCGGTGCCCACGGTTCGTCGCTCTCCGGCTTCGTGGAGCGCGCCACCGCCCTGTGGCGCTCCGACGAACAGCAGCGCCCGCACATCCTCGGCGCCCCGGCCGTCACCGGAACCCCCGCCGTGATGCCCGTGTGGGAGTGGGAGAACCCGCCCGAGGACGTGGACGTCTCGCGCGGCGGCCGGCACCAGGTCAGCATGGCCGACATCGAGATGCTGCGATCGGCCCGCACCCACTACGAGCAGATGTACCGCAAGGCGGGCGGCATAGCGACCCGCACCCGTATCGTCGGCTTCCTCAACGCCGAGGCGGCGCCCTTGCTGCGCGGCAGCTACACCGATGCCACCGGGCGTCAACTCCACCGTGCCACGGGCGGTTTGGTGGCCGTCGCGGGCATCTGCGCCTACGACTCCGACGCCCACGGGCTCGCCCAGCGCTACTTCCACCAGGCGCTGCGCCTGGCGAAGGCCAGCGGGGACCGGGGGCTCGGCGCGTACGTGATCGCGCTGCTCGTGAACCAGTCGCTGTTCATGAAGGAGTACCGGCAGGCGGTCGCCTTCGCGGAGGCCGCCCTGCGCACCGCGGGCAAGCACATCACCCCGGCGCTCGCCTCGGACCTGTACGCGATGCAGGCCAAGGCGTACGCGCACCTCGGTGACGGCACGGGCGCGCTGTCCTGCATCCGGCGTGCCGAGCAGGCCGCCGAGCGCATCCGGCGCGGGTACGAGCCGGACGAGACCGGTTATGTCCAGCCCGGCCTGGTCAACGTACAGGTGGCGGAGGCGCTGCTCAGCCTCGGCGATCTGACGGCCGCGGCCGAGCACGCCGCCCACGCGGTGGACACGCCGGCGCACGACCGGGGGCGCGTCCACCGGCTCGCCATGCTCAGCCAGATCGAGCTGCGGCAGGGCAACGCCGACAAGGCGGTGGCGAGCGCCGTCGAGATGGCCGAGACGGCGCGGGGGATGGAGTCCCAGCGGCTGCGCGACAGACTGCGGGCGGTGCGCGAGCACCTCGTGCGCAGCGGCTGCGCGGGCACGGCCGAGGCCGCGGAACTCATCGACGGGGCACTGCGCGTACCGCTGTAGCGTGGAAGGCGTACCGAGGAAGACTGTGCCCTCTGCGCCTCTCCGCTCGGAACATACGGGAAAAATAGGGGAAGACCGCGCCTCCGCTGTGTCGCGAGCGGGCCGCCATGCGCTCACTGTGAGCCTGCTGTCAGGCATCTCCTGCTGCGATATTGCCACTTACTCGGCGGAAGGTGGCAGAACCGTGCAGTGGACGAAACAGAACGAACAAACTGTGTATGAAAACCGCTGGTTCAGCGTCAATCTCGCGGATGTCGAGCTGCCGGACGGGCGGCACCTCGATCACTTCCTGATACGGCTGCGGCCTGTGGCCGTGGCCACGGTGGTGAACGAGGCGGACGAGGTGCTGCTGCTGTGGCGGCACCGCTTCATCACCGACAGCTGGGGATGGGAGCTCGCCGCGGGCGTGGTCGAGGACGGCGAGGACATCGCCGAGGCCGCGGCCCGCGAACTGGAGGAGGAGACCGGCTGGCGGCCGGGACCCCTGCGTCACCTGATGAGCGTCGAGCCCTCCAACGGGCTCACCGACGCCCGGCACCACATCTACTGGGCCGACGAGGGCACGTATGTCGGCCACCCCGTGGACGACTTCGAGTCCGACCGCCGGGAATGGGTTCCCCTCAAACTCGTTCCCGACATGGTCGCCCGCGGCGAGGTCCCGGCCGCCAACATGGCGGCCGCGCTGCTCCTCCTGCACCATCTGAGGTTCGGGCAGGACGCCATGCCCTGATCCCCCCCACGGCGTCCGGCGGGTCAGCGGCCCGCGGCCTGCCAGATCGCCACGACGAGCGCGCCCACTGCCGTGAGCGCCGCCACCGCGGGCAAGGGCCAGCGGGTGTGCTCCAGGGCGACGATCCGGGCGCTCAGGTCGTCGATCTCCTTGGCGGTCTGCTCGGTACGGTGACTGAGCAGGGTGATCCCTCCCTCCACGCGGGCATGCGCCACGTCGAGGCGGCGGCGTAACTCTGCGAGTTCACCGTGGACCACGGGATGCTCGGGGTCGGTGGCCACGAGTCCCACTCCTTTCTGTAGTCGTTTCACTCCTGCATGCGCACGTGCAGTCAACTCCCCTGGTGGGCGCGTGGGGAGCGTGTGCGAGGGGCATATGCGTGCCCGGCGCGCACACGGTGTGTGAATGCAGTGGGCCCGGCACCTGTTTCGGTGCCGGGCCCACGGACATCTCAAGTCCTACGCAAAGTAATCATATTGACCTGAACGGTTGATCCGGCATCAGACCGACACGCGATCAGGCCGACGCGCGATCAGGCCGACGGGTCAGCAGGCTGACGCGCCATCACGGGTACGTGTAGAAGCCCGACCCCGACTTCCGGCCGAGCCGGCCCGCGTCGACCATGCGCTGGAGCAACGGGGGAGCGGCGTACAGCGGCTCCTTGTACTCCTCGTACATCGAGTGGGCCACCGAGGCCACCGTGTCGAGGCCGATCAGGTCGGAGAGCTTGAGCGGGCCCATCGGGTGGGCACAGCCCATCTCCATGCCGTTGTCGATGTCCTCGCGGCTGGCGATGCCCGACTCGAACATCCGGATCGCGGAGAGCAGATACGGGATCAGCAGCGCGTTGACCACGAAGCCGGACCGGTCCTGGGCGCGGATCGCGTGCTTGCCCAGCACCTTCTCGGTGAAGAGCTGGGCCCGGCTCAGCGTGCCCTCGGAGGTGGTGAGCGCGGGGATCAGCTCGACCAGCTGCTGCACGGGCGCCGGGTTGAAGAAGTGGACGCCGATGACCTGGTCGGGGCGCGAGGTGGCGACCGCCAGCTTCACCAGCGGGATGGACGAGGTGTTGGAGGCGAGGATGGCGTCAGGACGGGTCACCACCTGGTCGAGCACCTGGAAGATCTCGGTCTTCACCCCCTCGTTCTCGACGACGGCCTCGATCACCAGGTCGCGGTCCGCGAACTCGCCGAGGTCGGTGGTGAAGCTCAGCCGGGCCTGCGTCGCGTCCCGCTCCTCCGCGGTGATCTTCCCGCGCTCGGCCGCCTTCGACAGCGAGTTGAACAGCCGGGTCCGGCCGATCTCCAGCGCCTCGCCGGTGGTCTCGGCGACCATCACGTCCAGTCCGGCGCGGGCGCACACCTCGGCGATGCCCGCTCCCATCTGTCCGCAGCCCACGACTCCGACACGTGCGATATCTACCGAACTGCCTGTCACATCGTCCCTCTCGCCAGTGCACGGACCATCGCAGGAAACCAGCCGATCAGGTCCTGCGCCAAACCTGCACGTTACCTTCGGCGGCTACTGATCAGTATCGCGGGTTGCACATGGCAGGCTTTCCGGACACGGGCGCTCGCAGAGGGGCGGCACCCGGCACGCAGACGGAGGGCACGGGAATGAGTCGGATGTCGCGGCGGCTGTTCGCCGGGGCGATGCTCGGCGGCCTGGTCACGGCGGGAGGCGCGGCCGCCTGGGGCGTCACCACAGGGAACGCCGACAACGCCGCCAACGACGACAAGGCCCGGCGCGAGGCGCCCACCACCGCACTGCGCGGCATGTGGCTGGCGTCCGTGACCAACCGCGACTGGCCCTCGCGCTCCGGCCTGACCGCCAAGCAGCAGCGCGCCGAACTCATCGCCCACCTCGACACCGCCGTGCAGCGCCGCCTCAACGCGGTGATCTTCCAGGTCCGGCCCGCGGCCGACGCGCTCTGGCCGTCCCCGTACGAGCCGTGGTCGCAGTACCTCACCGGCACCCAGGGCAAGAACCCCGGCTGGGACCCGCTGGGCACGGCGGTCAAGGAGGCCCACGCGCGAGGGCTGGAGCTGCACGCCTGGTTCAACCCGTACCGCGTCGCGCTCCACGACGACCCGACGAAGCTGGTCGCCTCCCACCCCGCCCGCAAGCACCCCGACTGGGTCGTCCCCTACGGCGGCAAGCTCTACTACAACCCGGGCATCCCCGCGGTCCGCGCCTTCGTCGAGAAGGCCATGCTCGACGCCGTGCGCCGGTACCCGGTCGACGCCGTGCACTGGGACGACTACTTCTACCCGTACCCGGTCGCGGGCCAGACCTTCGACGACGACGCGGCGTACGACGAGTACGGCGGTGGTTTCCCCAACCGTGCCGCCTGGCGGCGCGACAACATCGACAAGCTGGTGCGCGAGACGGCGGCGCAGATCAAGAAGATCCGGCCCGGCACCCAGTTCGGCATCAGCCCCTTCGGCGTCTGGCGCAACGCGGCCACCGACCCGCTCGGCTCCGACACGAAGGCGGGCGTGCAGACGTACGACGACCTTTACGCGGACACCCGCAAGTGGGTCCGCAAGCACTGGATCGATTACATCTGCCCGCAGCTGTACTGGAACATCGGCTTCGCCGCCGCCGACTACGCCAAGCTGGTCCCGTGGTGGGCGAACGTGGCCAAGGGCAGCGGAACGCGGCTGTACGTGGGTGAGGCGCTCTACAAGGCCGGCGACCCGGCCCAGCCGGCGGCCTGGCAGAAGCCCGGGGAACTGTCCAAGCACCTCACCTTCGCCCGCGACTACCCGCAGGTGCGCGGGCACGTGTTCTTCTCGGCCAGGGAGGTCAAGGAGGACAAGATCGGCGCGATGGCACGCGTGGTCGCCGACCACTACAAGCGGCGGGTGAATCCGCCGCGCTGACGCACCGGGCTCCGTGAGGGGCGCGGGGCAGTGTCGACATGCGGCTTCGCCTAGTGCGCGGGTTCCCCGCGGTGGCGGACGACCGAGTCCGGTCCGGGGGAGATCAGGGCCTCGTGTCCGTCGTCCTCGAAGCGGACCCTGAACGGGGGAGTGCCGTTCGGTCCCAGGACTTCGACGATCATCGCGGTCCTGTCGTGCTGCCCGACGGTCCGGCCGTGCACCAGCAGGATGTCGCCTACGTCTGCACGCATCTGGAGGGCCTCCTCGTTCGCACAGGAGTGGTCCGTAATCGCAGTCTATGGCGGATGGCGCCGGTTGGGACCGGCAAGGGCACCGCGGTCGGGCGGTCAGCCACGCGCTCGCTGCGTGACCGCGATGCAGACCAGTACGGCCGCCGCCGTCACGGGCGCGGCGGGAGTGAGCCGCTCACCGAGCAGCAGCACCGACCACACCAGTGTGAGCAGAGGCTGTGCCAGCTGCAACTGGCTCGCCTTCGGGATGCCGATGGCGGCCATGCCCCTGTACCAGACCACGAGACCGAGGAACTGGGAGCCCGCGGCGACCCACAGCAGCCCGGTGACGCTGTGCGCGGTCAGCTGGACCGGCTCGTACGACAGCGCCACCAGCGCGCCCGGCACGGTGAGCGGCAGACACAGGACCAGCGCCCAGCCGATCACCTGCCAGCCGGGCATGACCCGGGCCAGCCGGCCCCCCTCGGTGTAGCCGGCCGCGCAGACCACCAGTGCGCCGAACAGGTACAGATCCGCCGTCGTGAGGGCGCCGCCGCTCTGCCCCACGGTGAACGCGACCACGGCGGCCGCCCCCGCGAGGGCCGCCGCCCAGAAGGTCCGGGAGGGGCGGGTTCCCACGCGCAGGGCGGAGAACAGGGCGGTCGTGAGCGGGAGCAGGCCGACGACGACGGCAGCGTGCGCGGTGGTCGACGTCCGCAGCGCGAGCGTACTCAGCAGCGGAAAGCCCAGGACGACACCGGCGGCGACGACCGCCAGTCCCGCCCAGTGGCGGCGACCGGGCAGCGGGACGCGCAGTACCAGCAGACAGCCGGCCGCGAGCGCGGCTGCGAGGACGGTGCGCACGGCCACCAGTGACCAGGGGCCGAAGCCCTCCAGCCCCCAGGCCGTGGCCGGGAAGGTGAGCGAGAAGGCGGTGACACCGAGGGCGGCCTGGAGGATGCCGACGGTGCCGGGGTTCTGCCGTGAGCCGTTCTCCCGTGCGGTGGTCCGCCGCGGAGTGCTGACCGCTATCCGGCTTGGCGCAGTAGCGCTATCCTGTGCTCTCATGCAAGAGCGTAGCAGTGTCCGTGAACTGGCGAAACAGCTGCGGCAGGAGCTCGATCGCTACTCTCCCGGAGGAAAGCTGCCGTCGAGTCGCGCACTGGTCGAACGCTTCCGGGTCAGCCCGGTGACCGTCTCGCGTGCCCTGGCACAGCTGGCGGCGGAGGGGCTGGTGGTCACGCGTCCCGGCGCGGGCGCCTTCCGCGCCGAGCCCCGGACGACTCCCGCTCCCGCCGGGGACACCTCGTGGCAGGAGGTCGCGCTGAGCGCGGACGGTGCCGCCGACCTGGTGCCGCGGACCGTGGACGCCTCGGGGGTACTGGTCTCGCTGGCCGCCCCGCCGCCGGGCGTGATCGAGTTCAACGGCGGCTATCTGCACCCCTCGTTGCAGCCCGAGCAGGCGATGGGCGCGGCCCTGTCGCGGGCCGGGCGCCGTCCCGGGGTGTGGGCACGGCCGCCCGTGGAGGGGGTCCCGGAGCTGCGGGAGTGGTTCGCGCGGAGCATCGGGGGCACCGTCACCGCGGCCGAGGTGCTCGTCACGGCGGGCGGCCAGTCCGCGCTGACCACCGCGCTGCGCGCCCTCGCGCCGCCGGGCGCCCCGGTACTCGTCGAGTCACCCACGTACCCCGGCATGCTGGCGATCGCGCGGGCGGCCGGACTGCGCCCCGTCCCGGTCCCCGTGGACGCGGACGGAGTGAGGCCGGCGCTGCTCGCCGACGCCTTCCGGGCGACCGGCGCGCGGGTGTTCGTCTGCCAGCCGCTGTTCCAGAACCCCACGGGCGCCCTGCTCTCGGCCGAGCGGCGGGGCGAGGTGCTGCGGATCGCGCGCGCGGCGGGCGCGTTCGTGGTCGAGGACGACTTCGTCCGACGGCTCGTGCACGAGGACGCGGGGCCGCTGCCGCGCCCGCTGGCGGCCGAGGACCCCGACGGGGTGGTCGTCCACGTCTGCTCGCTCACCAAGGCGACCTCGCCCAGCTTCCGGGTGGGCGCCCTCGCGGCCCGCGGGCCCGTGCTGGAACGGTTGCGCGCCATCCAGGTCGTCGACACCTTCTTCGTGCCGCGCCCCCTTCAGGAGGCCGCACTCGAACTCGTCGGCTCCCCGGCGTGGTCACGGCATCTGCGGGCGGTGTCGGCGGAGTTGAGGCGCCGCCGGGACACGATGACGTCCGCCCTGCGTCTGGAGCTGCCCGAGTACTCCCTGCAGCACATCCCCTCCGGCGGCTACCACCTGTGGCTGCGCCTGCCCGACGGCACGGACGAGTACGCCCTGGTCACCGAAGCCCTCCGCGCGGGCGTCGCCGTCACTCCCGGGCGGCCCTACTTCAGCGCCGAACCCCCGGCCCCCCACGTGCGGCTGAGCTTCGCCGGTGTCGCGGGAGCGGGGGAGATCACGGAGGGGGTGCGGAGGCTGAGATCGAGTCTCGACCCGGAACCGAGCCCCGGCCCGAGCCGCAGTCGCTGAGCGGCCAGGACCGAGGCCGGATGAGAGCAGGTCAGGAGAGGAGCGAGCGGCCTGTGGGCGCCAGCCGCAGTGTCCGCGGGGCCGCTGTCTGCACGCGCTCGATGCCCGGCAGAACCTCGTTCCGCGCGAGGGGATGGGCCCGGACTTCGGCGAGGTGCCGTCGGTGAGCACTCTCGTCGGGGTAGGAGGTGAGCACCACGGCGACGTTCTCTCCGCCGCGGACCGGCAGCCTGGGGAACGTGTTGGGCGCCGTCTCGGTGGTGAGGGCGGCGAGCGGAGCCGGCCCCGTCTTGTGGAGCAGGGGGAGGAGACCGTCCCGTATCAGTGCGACGCCGTCCTGCCGCTCGGGAGGGAAGGACCACACGGTGGCGGACACGAATCGCTCCGGTTCCGGGGCACCGGCCCGGGGCCGCTCCGCCGGGCGGACGACGGGACCGTTCCCGTCCGACACGGGACGCAGGAGCAGGACGTCGTCGGAGTCGACCATGGTGGCGTTGGCCTGAGGTCCGTGCTCGGCCCAGACGGGGCCGCCGTAGAAGGCGGTCAGCGCCCGCTGCCGTAACGCCATGTCGCGGAACCCCCGCAGCCAGACGAAACGGTCCGGATCGTCGAGGTCCCGGAACTGGCCGAGCACGACCATCCCGGCCTCTTCCTGGGTTTCGACGAACTCCCGGTCGAACAGCTCGATGAGCTCGTCGCGCATGCCGGAACGCAGTGTGTACTGGCGAAGCTCGATCACGGCGGGGTGGCCGACAGGGTCGGTGGTGGGCACGAAGGGCTCCTGTTCCGTTCTCTTCTCCGGGCGCGGGTTCGCGGCTCGTTCGGTCGGAGCCGGGCGCAGGCCGACGGTAAGCGGGCCGTGTGCCAGGTGCTGTCAGGGTTTCCGGGGAGAATGCGCTCATGTCTGCCGGTCGACTGCTGTCGGTGCTGCTGTTGCTGCAATCCCGTGGCCGCCTGTCCGCGCGAGAGCTCGCCGAGGAACTGGGCGTGTCCGTACGGACCGCCTACCGCGACCTGGAGCGTCTGCAGGCCGCCGGGGTCCCGGTCTACGCGGAGCCGGGCCGCGGGGGCGGCTACCAGCTGGTCGACGGCTATCGAACCCGCCTGACCGGGATGAGTGAGGGCGAGGCGCGGATGCTCTTCTTCGCGGGACTGCCCGGCCCCGCCGCCGACCTGGGGCTCGCGGAGGAGGTGACGGCAGCACGGCTGAAGCTGCTGGCGGCGCTGCCCGCGGGACTGCGCGAGGAGGCGGCACGGACCGCGGCGGTGTTCCACCTGGACGCTCCGGGCTGGTACCGGGAGCCCGAGCAGACGCCGTATCTGCCGCTGTTCGTCGACGCGGTGCTCACCCAGCGTGTGGTGGACGTGCGCTACCGCCGTTGGCGCGCGCCGCAGGAGGTGCGTCGCCTCCTTCGACCCTACGGTCTGGTACTCAAGTCCGGTGTCTGGTACCTCGTGGCTGCCGCGGAGAGCCGGATCTCGACCTACCGGGTCACCCAGGTCCTCGACGCGGCGCTGGGCGACGAGCGGTTCGACCGGCCGGAGGATTTCGACCTGGGCGCGTACTGGGCCTCCTACCTCGAAGACTTCCAGGCTCGCCGCTACACCGGCACAGCCACCATCCGCCTGTCCTCACGAGGACGCCGACGCCTGCCCGACAACGTCCCCCCGGAGGTCGTGCGGGCAGTCGACTCCACCGCGACCGCCGTCGGCGACGACGGGTGGGTCGAGGCGGTCATTCCGACCGAGAGCACCGAGCACGCGTGCGGTGAGCTGCTGCGGCTCGGCATCGACGTCGAGGTCGTCGCACCGGCCGCACTGCGTCAGGCCATGGCCGACACGGTGGGCGTACTCGCCAGGGCCTACGGGCGTGGCTGACCCGCCAGGACGCGCGTCGGCCCCGGGCACGGCTTGCGTCCCTTCCGGGACCCGGACGCCGTCGAGGGCACCGAGGACGAGATGAATCGTCCTCCGGGCGGACATCCTTGTCGCCGAGCACCGCTCGTCCGCACCGAGATCAAGGGCCGCCCGCGACCTGTTGCCCGACCCCGGCCGCCATGCGGTGTCTTCCCGACACGCCCTTGCGTGACAGCAACGATGGCTGATAGTCACCTTTTAGCACTCTCGCATGGAGAGTGCTAACGCGTGGGCTGATGAGCTGCTCGTTCGCAGTGGATGCCGGGACGCAAGGGGGTGGGACAGCTGTGTTCGATGTCCTGCGAGTGCGCGATTTTCGCCTGGTGGCGATCGCGGAGCTCCTGTCCAGCCTCGGAGACTGGCTCCTGCTGGTTGCCGCACCCTACTTCGTGCTCCGCCTGACAGGATCAACGCTGGCCACCGGACTGACGTTCGCGGCCGAGACGGCTCCCGCCCTCCTCCTCGGCCCGGTTGCCGGGGTGCTCGCCGACCGCTGGGACCGTCGCCGCACGATGCTCGCCATCGACGTGTCACGGGCCGCGACAGTCGCACTCATGCTCCTCGTCCACCACCCGGGCCAGGTCTGGCTCATCTACGTCGCGCTGATCGGCGAGGCCGGCCTCGGGCTGCTCTTCGGCCCCGCCCGGAAAGCGCTCATCCCGGCGCTGGTGGGGCGCGGTCCGCAACTGACCTCGGCGAACTCCCTGGCGGCGCTGGTCTCCGGCACTGTCCGGCTCGTCGGCGGGCCGGCCGGAGGCGCCCTATACGCGCTCGCCGGCTTCACCACGGTCGTGGCCCTCGACGCCGCCAGTTACGTCGCCTCCGCCATCCTGATCACCGCGATCCGTCACCGCCCCGAACCGGCAACTCCGCAAGATCACGGGGGCACAGTGCTGGGGCGGTTCACTAACGACCTGCGAGCCGGCGCAACGCATCTCCGCGCGACCCCAGGCCTGCCCGCCGTGTTCGCCACAGCCGCGACATTCCTCGTCGGCAACGCCGCCCTGACCGCACTGCTCGTTCCCTACACCGGCACAGTCCTGCACGCCGGAGCCGGGAAGCTGGGCCTGCTGTTCGCGGCGCTGGGCGTCGGTTACCTGGCCGGAGCCCCGCTCAGCCGGGCTGTCGCCGCACGCCTCTCCGACCGGACCGTCATGACCAGCAGCCTGGCCGGACTGAGCGGGGTCTTCGCCGTCACCTTCAACACCCACGACATCGCCTGGGCTCTCGTCCTGTTCGTCCTCATCGGACCGCCGGGCGTGTGCTTCCTGGTCACCGTCGACACCTACCTCGCCCGCCGTACCCCCGACGCTCTACTCGGCCGCGTCAGCTCCGCCTACGGCATGCTCCAGGCGGCAGCCACGTTGGTAGGCATGCTCGGGGGCGCAGCCCTCGGCCAGCAGGCGGGTATCGGCATCACCGCAGATCTCGCTGCCCTCTGCGTCGCTGTCTCGGCAGCTACCGCACTGCTGACGCTCCGCCCCACCACGGCCGACAGCCCCGCGCCCCTGCCGACCTACAAGCCCGAAGTGTGAAACAGGCACTCAGGATGAGCGCCTGTTGCTGATCCCGCCGAAAGCGGTGTCGCATCCCGCAGCCTCGTGGCGTGCCTGGCTCGGCGGTCGACCGTTCGGGCGGATCCGCCAGGCCTGGTCGGCACCTCATGCGCGTCAGCAGGCGGCGGGCTTGCCGAAGCGTGCCAGGCAGTGCCAGACCTTCTTGAGATCCTGGAGGGCGTAGCGGCCTGTGCGGGCGGCGTCTCCGATGATCCTGGGATCGAGCCGGCCAGCAATGGCGATGTGGGCTCCCAGCTCGACGTATTCCGGGCCGCGGTAGCTCGGATGGCGTCGCAGTTCGTCCACGCTGAGCTGAAATCCTGCATGCCACTCGACCGTGCACGCGAGGCCGTGGGCGGCGGACTCGACCGCTGTGCCGCGATAGCTGGGATCCAGCACCAGGGCCTCTACGTCACGGTCGAATCTGACCGGTCCGTGAATCTGTGCCTCGATGTGGCAGTCAAGAGCATCCAGGTCCTCCGCCTCGGCAAGCCCGATGAGCGAGCAGCGGTCGGCGATGCCGAAAGCGGAGGGCTCGGTGGAACTGTCGGGGTAACAGAACGTAGTGCGAGCCAGCGTCGCAGCGGTGAGTCTGAAGTACGAGGAACCGAACCTCGGCGCGCCACCGACCGGATCACGACGGTAGTTCAACGCACCGTAGACAGGCCGCTGGTCAGCCGCCGCGCCGTCGTATGCGCCGGCGAAGATACGGCTCTCCCAGCGCCACCGGTCTCCGCCGGGACGAGCGGTCAGGCCACCGTTGCTCGTACCTGTCACGAACTGCGACCGGTAGACGCCGTCTTCGGCCATCTGGACCAGGATGGGACGGGTCCCCGCAGCACGATCGGGATGAAAGTGCATCGTCACCCGCAGGTCACGAGCCAGCGGCTCGCCCCTGGACGAAGCCGCGACATGCCGCAGAGCCCTCTTCCGAAGCGACACGGCGATGTCAGCACCCATGCGCAGAGTGTGCACGGACGGCGGACATCAACGCACCTCGATTTGTCGGGTCTTCTGCCCCGAGCCGGTTACCCCATTGCCGTGAACGCCTCCCGGTGGTCGCGTGCCCACTGCTCGAACGTGCCCGCCGGGCGCCGGAGCAGGTGGGGTACGTGGTCCGTGATGTAGGCCGCACCGTCGGCGCGCGCCCAGTTGATGCCGGTGATCACCTCGGCAGGCAGCTGTTCGAGCGCGCTGACGTCGGTGATTTCGACGGGCCGTTCCAGCACGCGCTCCAGGATCGCCGCCTGATCCGCGAAGGTCAGCAACTCCGGTCCCGTCAGGTCGAATCGCTGCCCGTCGTACGCGTCGCTGGTCAGGGCGGCAACGGCGACCGCGGCCACGTCCCTCGGGTCGACGACGGCCTGCCGGGAGTCGCCGATCAGGTTCGGAATCGGCTCTCCGGTCCGGATCAGAGTGCGGTGGTGCAGGAAGTTCGACGCGAAGCTCGGCGGGCGGAGCATCGTCCACGCGAACCCACCGGCCTCGATGGCTTCCTCACCGGCGAGGTGCCACGCGCCGACCGTCGCCCCGTCGAACCGCTCGCCGCTGCCGATCGCGGAGAGCTTGACGATCTTGCGTACGCCCGCGTCGCGTGCCGCCGTCACCAGGGCGATGTCGTGGGCCGCGGTCGGCACGGGCGGCACGGTCACCAGGAAGACCGTGGTGACGCCGGCCAGTGCGCGCGTCAACGACGCCGGATCGTCGAAGTCGGCCCGTACCCAGCCGGGGCGCTCACGCCGGGACATCGCCCGGAACGGGATGTCGTGCTCGGTGAGAAGACGGACCACATGACTGCCGATGGTGCCGGTGGCACCCGTAACAAGGATCATGTCCCGACGGTCGCATCGCGCTCACGCCGCGCTATAGGAAGTTTCGGCACTATCGTGGGCCGCGTGAGTTCCCTCGTCGTGCCGCCCGCCCTGCTGCGTTGGGTGGCCGGGGTGGACGTGGCCGAGGCGTCCGGTTCGGCGGCGGTCGACGTGCCCGACCACGCCACGACACTTCTCCTGCGCATCGAGGAGCGGGAGTTGATCGTCATGGGCCCGCGCACCCGGGCCGCGTACCACGTCGGCGCGCCCGGCCGCTCGTGCCTGCGGGTTCGCATGCGGCCCGGCCGTGTCCCCGCTCTGCTGGGCCGTCCGCTGCGTGGTCTCGCCGACCGGGTCCTGCCGCTCGGCGCGCTGCCGGGCCTGGACGTCGACCGGCTCGCCGCCGACCCGATCGCCGCTCTCGAAACGGCCCTGGCCGACCGCCCCGAGCCTCCGGAGCGGCTCGACGAGGCGGCACGCCTCCTGGCCGGCACCACGGTCGCCGCGACCGCGGCCCGGTTGCATCTGAGTGAGCGCCGGCTGCACACCCTGTTCACCGACGCGACCGGCTTGTCCCCCAAGCTTTTCGCGCGCATCGATCGCGTTCGCACCGTGCTGGCGGCGGGCTCCGGCCGGTGGTCGGACATCGCGGCGACGGCGGGTTACTTCGATCAGTCCCATATGACGGCCGAGTTCCGCCAGTTCATGGGTGTCCCGCCGGCCACGTTCACCGCGGGGCGGCGTCCCGCCCCGACTCCCTGCACCGCCTGAGGTCCACGAGCGGGGGACAAACAGCCGCCGCCGGCCCACCGGCCGGGGCGAGCGCGAGGCGGTGTGGGTGCGGCCGTGGACCGAGGCGGCGCCGCTGGTGGGTCGACCCCGAGGTGCGCGGGAGAGGCCGAGGTGGCGCGGTGAGCGCCGCGAGGCCCGGGTCACTCCTGCGTAACGCCCATTGACCTGCGGAGTCCCGCGTTCCACTATCGCCGCATGCATCTTCGGGTCACGTTCGTCGCCGCCGCGCGCAGCGCCTCTCTGCTCGCGGAACGCTTCGGGGACGACCGGCCGCTGGACCAGGCGGGCTGGCACGAGGTGCAGCGCGCCGCCCACGCCCTCATACCGCTGGCCGCGGCCGAGCTGCGCTACTGCTCGCCCACGCCGCGCAGTCGGGCCACCGGTGAGGCCCTCGGCTTCGCGCCGCTGGCCCAGCCCGCGCTGCGGGACTGCGACATGGGCCGGTGGCGCGGCTTCACGCTCGGCGAGGCGATGGCCCGGGAGCCCGAGGCGGTCGACGCGTGGCTCGCCGATCCGCGCGCGACGCCGCACGGAGGGGAGTCCCTTCACTCCTTCATCACCCGTGTCGGCGGGTGGCTCGACACACGTCCCGGCGACGACGGCGGTCGCATCGTCGCCGTGGCCGAACCCTCGGTCGTCCGGGCCGCACTCGTCTACGCGCTCAAGGCCTCGCCGTCGACCTACTGGAACATCGACGTCCGCCCCCTGTCGACGGCCACCATCGCAGGCCACTCCGGCCGCTGGCACCTCCGCCTGGACGGAACGACGGCGCGGGACTAGTTGTATTGACCCGCGCCATTCCCGTCGCGGTGTGGACGGTCATTGCCGGACAGGTCCTACGCGTCCGGGGCGCGCGTGTAGTCGGTCGTCAGCAGCAGGTCCTTGGCCGGGCCGCGCACCCGCCACACCGTGCGCCAGTGGTCCGCGTCGTACGCCGTGAACTCGCCCCGGTAGAGGTCCGCCGAACAGGGATGGTCGGCCACCCAGTGGCCCGTGGTGAGGTCCAGGTCGTGGAACGGGCGGCCGTCCGCGAACCGTACGTCGGCGGTGCCGGGAGCGTCGTCCGGCAGGAAGCGCAGCGTCCGCTCCGCGGGTCGGGGGACGCCCTGCCAGGTGAAGGTGCCGGACTCGTGGTGCAGGAGGCCGCCGCCGTCCAGCGGGCTGAAAACGGTGGTGCCTTCGAAACGGCCCTCGCGGCCCTCGTCACCGCCGGCGAAGTCCCGCGCCGTGCGGTGTACGTGCCACCGCCCCGCGAGGTACGCCAGAACGTCCGGCACCGGCAGACACTCGCCCATCCGTGCCCTCACTTCCCTCACTTCCGACACTTTCGCTGCTGCGTGACCCATTGACGTGTACCGGTCCCCTCCCTATCTTGCCGTTCGAAGTGCTGATCAGTGTCCGATATTTCGAACATCGAACGACTGCTGTCAACGACTCCTATTGCTGAGCCGCGGAGCATTCCATGTCACACAGCACCACCCGCAATCGCTGGAGACTTGCCCTCGGGGCAAGCGCTTTCCTGCTGGCGGCCGCCGTCATCCCGGCCCCCGCCCACGCCGAGGACGTCACCGACTACGCGATCACCGTCGACCCCACCGCCAAGGGCGCGAAGATCGACGACACGATGTACGGCGTCTTCTTCGAGGACATCAACCGGGCCGCGGACGGCGGCCTGTACGCCGAGCTCGTGCAGAACCGGTCCTTCGAGTACTCCACCGCCGACAACAACTCGTACACGCCCCTCACCTCCTGGGCGGTGGACGGCAGCGCGCAGGTCGTGAACGACGACGGACGACTCAACGCGCGCAACCGCAACTACCTCTCCCTGGGCGCCGGTTCGGCCGTGACGAACGCCGGCTACAACACCGGCGTCCACGTCGAGGAGGGCAAGAAGTACGACTTCTCGGTGTGGGCACGGGCCGAGAGCGGCACCACTCTGACCGTCACCCTCAAGGACGCCGACGGCACCCTGGCGAGCGCCCGCCAGGTGGCCGTGAAGGGCGGCTGGGCCAAGTACACCGCCACCTTCACGGCGACCCGCACCAGTTCGGTCGGGCGTCTGAGCGTGGCCTCCTCGGGCGCGGCCGCCCTCGACATGGTGTCCCTGTTCCCGCGCGACACCTACAAGCACCAGTCCAACGGCCTGCGCAAGGACCTCGCCGAGAAGGTCGCCGCCCTGCACCCGGGTTTCGTGCGCTTCCCCGGCGGTTGCCTGGTCAACACCGGTTCCATGGAGGACTACAGCGAGGCGTCCGGCTGGCAGCGCAAGCGCTCCTACCAGTGGAAGGACACCATCGGTCCGGTCGAGCAGCGCGCCACCAACTCCAACTTCTGGGGCTACAACCAGAGTTACGGCCTCGGCTACTACGAGTACTTCCGCCTCTCGGAGGACATCGGCGCCATGCCGCTGCCCGTCGTCCCCGCCCTCGTCACCGGCTGCGGCCAGAACAAGGCGGTCGACGACGACGCGCTGCTCAAGCGGCACATCCAGGACACGCTCGACCTCATCGAGTTCGCCAACGGACCGGTGACGTCGACGTGGGGCAAGAAGCGCGCGCAGATGGGCCACCCCAAGCCCTTCCACCTCACCCACATCGAGGTCGGCAACGAGGAGAACCTGCCGAACGAGTTCTTCGCCCGCTTCCAGCAGTTCCGCGCCGCCATCGAGGCCAAGTACCCGTACGTGACGGTGATCTCCAACTCCGGCCCCGACGACTCCGGTTCGACCTTCGACACGGCCTGGAAGCTGAACCGGGACGCCAAGGTCGACATGGTCGACGAGCACTACTACAACAGCCCGCAGTGGTTCCTGCAGAACAACGACCGCTACGACTCCTACGACCGCGGCGGCCCGAAGGTCTTCCTCGGTGAGTACGCCTCCCAGGGCAACACCTTCAACAACGGCCTCGCCGAAGCCGCGTACATGACCGGCCTGGAGCGCAACGCGGACGTCGTCAAACTCGCCTCGTACGCACCGCTGTTCGCGAACGAGGACTACGTGCAGTGGCGCCCGGACCTGGTCTGGTTCAACAACCACGCCTCCTGGAACTCGGCCAACTACGAGGTCCAGAAGCTCTTCATGACCAACGTCGGCGACCGCGTGGTCCCGTCGACCGCGACCGGCACGCCCTCCACGACCGCCCCGATCTCGGGCGCCGTCGGGCTGTCGACGTGGGCGACCACGGCCGCGTACGACGACGTCGAGGTCACGAGCGCGGACGGGCAGACCCTGCTCAGCGACGACTTCAGCGGTGACGCCTCGAAGTGGAACCACACCGGCGGCGGCAGCTGGAGCATCCAGGACGGTCAGTACGTCCAGACCGACGTGGCCGCCGAGAACACCATGGTCTCGGCCGGGGACGCCTCCTGGCACGACTACGACCTGAAGGTGAAGGCCACCAAGAAGTCCGGCAAGGAGGGCTTCCTGGTCGCCTTCGGCGTCAAGGACACCGGCAACTACTACTGGTGGAACCTCGGCGGCTGGAACAACACCACGTCCGCGGTCGAGCAGGCCGTGGGTGGCGGCAAGTCGTCGCTGATCTCCAAGCCGGGGACCATCGAGACGGGCCGTACGTACGACATCGAGGTCAAGGTGCGGGGCCGTCAGGTGACGCTCTACCTCGACGGCCAGGAGTGGGGCAGCTTCCAGGACGACAAGCCGGCCGAACCCTTCCGGCAGGTGGTGACGAAGGACGCCAGGACCGGTGACCTGATCGTCAAGGTCGTCAACGCCCAGTCGTCGGACGCCCGTACGGCCGTCGACCTCGGCGGCGCGAAGGTCCGCTCGACGGCCCGGGTGACCACGCTGAAGGCCGCCCCGGACGCGGTGAACACCGAGAAGGAGACGCCGGTCGCGCCGGTCACGTCCACGTTCACCGGAGTGGCCGACACGTTCACGTACACCTTCCCGGCCAACTCCGTGACGTTCCTGAGGATCAAGCAGAAGTAGAGCAGAAGTAGAGCAGAAGGGGAGCAGAAGGGGAGTGGAAGGGGAGCGGAAAGAGAACGGTCCGTGATCCCGCGGGCGGCTCAGGCGCCGAAGTACGCCTGGGCCGCCCTCACTCCCTCCGCCAGCGCGTCCACTTCCTCCGGAGTGTTGTAGACGTAGAACGTCGCCCGGGTGGTCGCCGGGACCCCGAAGCGGCGCACGATCGGGCGGGCGCAGTGGTGGCCGACGCGGACGGCGACGCCGCGGTCGTCCAGGACCTGGCCCACGTCGTGCGGGTGGATGCCGTCCACGGTGAAGGACACCGCCGAGCCGCGGTCCGTGACGTCACGGGGGCCGACGATCCCTACGCCAGGGATCTCCTGGAGCAGCGTGAGCGCGCGGGCGGTCAACTCGTCCTCGTACGACGCCACTTCGTCCATGCCCAGCGCCTGGAGGTAGTCCACGGCCGCGGCCAGGCCCACTGCCTGCGGTGCCATCGGTACGCCCGCCTCGAAGCGCTGCGGTGGCGGCAGGAACGTCGCGCGGTCCATCTCCACGATCTCGATCATCGAGCCGCCCGTGAGGAACGGCGGGAGGTCTTCCAGCAGTTCGCGTCGGCCCCAGAGCACGCCGATGCCGTTCGGGCCCAGCATCTTGTGCGCGGAGAAGACCAGGAAGTCCGCGCCCAGTTCGACCACGTCTACCGGCCGGTGGGGCACGGACTGGGCGCCGTCCACCACGACCAGGGCGCCCACGGCGTGCGCGCGGTCGGCGAGGTCGCGCACCGGATTGAGCGTGCCGAGCACGTTGGACTGGTGGGTGACGGCCACGATCTTGGTGCGCTCGTCGAGGAGTTCGTCCGCGCGGGTGAGGTCCAGGCGGCCGTCGTCGGTGAGCCCGAACCAGTCGAGCGTGGCGCCCGTGCGTGCCGCGAGCTGCTGCCAGGGCACCAGGTTCGCGTGGTGCTCCATCTCCGTCACCACGATCCGGTCACCGGGGCCGAGCCGTCGCCCGTTGCCCAGCCCGTACACGACGAGGTTCACGCCCTCCGTCGCGCTCTTGGTGAACACGATCTCGTCCTCGGCCGCCCCGACGAACCGGGCCACGGTACGGCGCGCGTCCTCGTACGCCTCCGTGGCCTCACCGGCCAGTTGGTGGGCGCCGCGGTGCACGGCCGCGTTGTGCGTGAGGTAGAAGTCCCGCTCGGCGTCGAGGACCTGGAGCGGTTTCTGGGTGGTCGCGCCGGAGTCCAGGTAGACGAGCCGGGCGCCGCTCCCGACCGTACGGTCCAGGATCGGGAAGTCCTTGCGCAGCGCGTGCACATCGAAGGGCACGACGGTCACCTCTCACTTCATCTCACGCCATCACGATCGATTCTCCGTGAGAAACGCTAGGCATCCTCACGGAGAATCGCAAGCATTGGCATGAGAACCTCGGCTCGCTAGCATGGCGTCGTGGATCACGAGGCCCCCCACTACCTGCACCAGCTCCAGGTCCCCGGCGAGGAGCGCTACCTGTCGTTGGCCCTGGTCAACACGCTCTTTTCGGTGAGCCACGGCCCGGTCGACCTGCTCGACGACGCCGAGGCCGCGCACCTGTGGCTCGTACGGCACGCGCTGCTGCCGGACCGGGCGGCGCTGAACGGGAGGCAGTTCGGGCGGCTACTGGCGCTGCGGGAGTCGCTGCGCTCGCTGTTCGCGGCGCGGGCGAGCCGTGCCGAGCCCGCGGAGGAACCCCTCGCCACGCTCAACTCCGCGCTGGCGGCCGCCCCTTCGACGCCGCGGCTTGCCTGGACCGCCGACGGCCCGCACCGCGCCCACGAGCCTGACACCGGCAACCCGGCCGGTGCCGCGCTCTCCCTCCTCGCCGAGGACGCCACGGACCTGCTCACCGGCTCCGAGGCCGACCAGCTCACGGAGTGCACCGCCCAGGGCTGCGCCCGCTGGTTCCTGCGCTCCCACGCGGCCCGCCGCTGGTGCACCACCAAGTGCGGCAACCGGGTACGGGCGGCGCGGGCGTACGCGGCACGCAAGGGAAAGTAGATGTCCCCTATGCGCGTCATCGCCGGCCAGCCCGCCACCTGCCCGGCCAGGGCGGGGGCATGTGCCTTTGGAGTGCCCGTGGAGTGGCCGTGGAGGGCCCGTGCACGGAGCGGCCCGGCCGGTGTGCCTATGCTGACGCGCATGCAGTCCTACACGATCGGCCAGGCGGCGCGGCTGCTCGGGGTGAGCCCGGACACCGCGCGGCGCTGGGCGGACGCGGGGCGGGTGGCGACCCGTCGCGACGAGACCGGGCGACGGCTCATCGACGGGAAGGACCTCGCCGCGTTCTCCGTGGAACTGGCAGGCTCCGGCGGGGCCGACGAGGAGGTCTCGTACACCTCGGTCCGCAACGCCTTCCCCGGCATCGTCACCGCCGTGAAGCTCGGTGACGTCGCGGCCCAGGTGGAGATCCAGGCGGGCCCGCACCGGCTGGTCTCGCTGCTGACCCGGGAGGCCGTGGAGGAACTGGGCCTGGAGGTCGGCATGGAGGCCACCGCGCGGGTGAAGTCGACGAACGTGCACATCGACCGCTCCTGAGCGGTGGAGGCGGGTGGCCGCTACGGGGCGTCCCTCGCGCTGATCACGTCCACGCCGGGTAACCACCGTCCACGCGAATCGCGTTGATGCCGCTGATGTGCCGGGCTCCGCAGCGGTCCTGGGGCAGGACGAGCTGGGGTCCGGCGCGGTCGAGCGGGGTGTCGTCGATGCTGACGGCGAGCAGGACCGGCGCGCGGCCGAAGTCCGGGTCGATCTCGGCCCACGAGAGCAGGGCGTGGTGGCCGTCCGCGCCCGTCACCGCGATCAGGAAGCGGAGGCGGTCCTTGCGCCGGGCGGGGTCGAAGCCCGGGCCGGCGTCGGACAGCACGTCGTGCAGGAGCGGTCCGCGGAAGCGGTGGTGCTGGGTGCCGCTGGTGGCGCACTCGAAGCTGACCCGCTCCTGGTGCTGGGGCCAGGCGAGCAGGTCGGACACGGTCAGCCGGGCCGGGCGCGCGAGGTCTCCGGTCAGGGCGAGCTCCGCCACCTGATCGGCCACCGGCTCCGCCAGGGACTGGCTCATGGGCCACCACCTCCCGAAGGACGGTACCCGGCCGACGCCGCGGTGCAAACGCACCTGCGTATGCTGGTCGGCCGAGAGTATGGCTCATGCGAAGCGACAGGGTACTTACACCTCGCATATGCGCCAGTATGATCAGTGCGAGGACAGCGGCTGCCAACGTGGTCGTCGGAGGCCTTCAGCGAAGACGTTCAGCAAAGGAAGTGGACCCGTGATGACCCGTTCCGCGCGCCGGACCCGCCGGACCCGCCGGATGCTGCAGGTGGCCGGCGCGGGCGCCGCCGCGCTGCTGGCCCTGAGCGCCTGCTCTTCGTCCGACTCGGACTCGGGCTCGGACTCCGCGAAGACGGGCTCCTCGGACTCCTCTTCGCCGAAGCTGTCCGGCGAGGTGACCGTCTTCGCCGCGGCCTCGCTGAAGGAGAGCTTCACGACGCTGGGCAAGGAGTTCGAGAAGGCCCACCCGGGCACGAAGGTCACCTTCAGCTTCGGCGGCAGCGACGCGCTGGCCGCGAGCATCACGGGTGGCGCGCCGGCCGACGTGTTCGCGTCCGCCAGCCCCAAGACGATGAAGATCGTCACGGACGCGGGGGACGCCTCCGGCGCGCCCGCCACCTTCGTCCGCAACCAGCTGGAGATCGCCACCCTGCCGGGCAACCCGCACAAGGTCTCCTCGCTCAAGGACCTCACCAACTCGGACCTGAAGGTCGTGCTGTGCGACAAGGCGGTGCCGTGCGGTGCCGCCGCCCAGAAGGCCCTGGACGCGAGCAAGTTGAAGCTCACCCCCGTCTCCTACGAGGAGGACGTCAAGGCCGCCCTGAACAAGGTGGTGCTGAAGGAGGCCGACGCGGCGGTCGTCTACAAGACCGATGTGAAGGCGGCGGGTGACAAGGTGGAGGGCGTGGAGTTCCCCGAATCGGCCGACGCCATCAACGACTACCCGATAGCCCAGCTCAAGGACTCGAAGAACGCCGAGGCCGCCAAGGCGTTCATCGCGCTCGTGCGGTCCGCCGACGGCCAGAAGGTCCTGACCGGGGCCGGGTTCCTCAAGCCGTGACCTCCCCGAGCGGCCGGTCCGGCGCCGCGACTCCGTCCGGCACGTCCGGCGTCCCGGCCGACACCCTCCGGGGCGGGCCGCGGCGCCGGCGCGTCCGGACGAGCGGCGGTCGGGGTGTGCCGCTCGCCCTGCTCGTGCCCGCGCTGATCGGTCTGGCGTTCCTGCTCGTGCCCCTGATCGCCCTGCTCGTACGGACTCCCTGGCGCAGCCTGCCCGAGCAGCTGAGCAGCGCCGAGGTGTGGCAGGCGCTCCAGCTGTCCCTGATCTGCGCCACGGCGGCCACCGCCGTGAGCCTCGTCATCGGTGTGCCGCTGGCCTGGCTGCTGGCCCGGGTCGAGTTCCCGGGCCGAGGCGTCGTACGAGCCCTCGTCACACTGCCGCTGGTGCTGCCGCCGGTCGTGGGCGGTGTGGCGCTGTTGATGGCGCTGGGCCGCAACGGTGTCGTCGGACGGTGGCTGGACTCCTGGTTCGGGATCACCCTGCCGTTCACGACCGCCGGTGTCGTGATCGCGGAGGCGTTCGTGGCGATGCCGTTCCTCGTCATCAGCGTGGAGGGCACACTGCGGGCCGCCGATCCGCGCTACGAGGAGGCCGCCACCACGCTGGGCGCCTCCCGCTTCACCGCGTTCCGCCGGGTCACCCTGCCGCTGATCGCACCCGGGATCGCCGCGGGCGCGGTGCTCGCCTGGGCGCGTGCGCTCGGCGAGTTCGGCGCGACGATCACCTTCGCGGGCAACTTCCCCGGCCGGACGCAGACGATGCCGCTGGCCGTGTACCTCGCCCTGCAGAACGATCCGGCCGCCGCGATCTCCCTCAGCCTCGTGCTCCTCGCCGTGTCCGTCGCCGTCCTCGCGGGACTGCGTGACCGATGGATGACCGCCACATGACCGATACCGAGAAGGCCGGACGCGAGGCCGTGGCCGCCCCCGGCCCGGCTGCCGACGGGCTGGACGCCCGGCTCGTCGTCGACCGCGGCGGCTTCCACCTCGACGTGGCGCTGACCGCCGCGCCCGGGGACGTGGTCGCGCTGCTCGGCCCGAACGGCGCGGGCAAGACCACCGCCCTGCGCGCCCTCGCCGGGCTCACCCCGCTCACCGGAGGCCATCTCCGGCTGGACGGCGCGGAGCTGGACCGTACACCGCCCGAGTCCCGCCCGGTCGGTGTCGTGTTCCAGGACTACCTGTTGTTCCCGCACCTCACGGCCCTGGACAACGTGGCCTTCGGCCCGCGCTGCCACGGCGCCACCAAGGCGGAGGCCCGTGCGCAGGCCGCTGCCTGGCTGGAGCGCATGGGTCTCGCGGACCACGCGGGCGTCAGGCCCCGCCGGCTCTCCGGCGGCCAGGCCCAGCGCGTCGCCCTCGCCCGGGCCCTCGCCACCCGTCCTCGGCTGCTGCTGCTCGACGAACCCCTCGCCGCCCTCGACGCCCGTACCCGCCTGGAGGTGCGTGCCCAGCTCCGGCGCCACCTCGCCGCTTTCGAGGCCGTCGCCGTCCTCGTCACGCACGACCCGCTGGACGCCATGGTGCTCGCCGACCGCCTCGTCGTCATCGAGGACGGCCGCGTGGTGCAGGAGGGCACACCGTCGGACATCGCGCGCCGTCCGCGCACCGACTACATCGCCCACCTGGTGGGGCTGAACCTCTACAAGGGGCACGCCGAGGGCCACACGGTGCGCCTGGACATCGGCATGGAAAGCGATCTGGCCACCGACCTGGCCACCGACCTGTCCACCGGCCCGGACGCCGCCGACCTGGACGCCGGTCCCGCGATCACGACCACGGAGGACCTCTCCGGCCCGGTCTTCGTGGCGTTCCCACCGAGCGCCGTGACGCTGTACGCGCAGAAGCCCACCGGCTCAAGCGCCCGCAACCTGTGGCGTTGCGAGGTGGCCGGCCTGGAGACCCACGGAGACCAGATCCGCGTGGACCTCACCGGTGGACTCCGTCTCGCCGCCGACCTCACCACGGTCGCCGCGGCCGAACTCGGCCTCCACCCGGGCGCACCGGTCTGGGCGACCGTCAAGGCGACGCAGACGCACGCGTACCCCGCCTGACGCGACGCGCCGCCGGAGCCCTGGCAGACTACGGCGAGGTAGGCAAAAGAGGACTAACCCTTACCGACCCACCCATCCTCTGCGAGGCGAGCGAGGCGAGGCGCACCATGAGCCTGTCCATCCGCAACCAGCTGCCGGGCACGGTCACCGCCATCACGCCCGGCGAGGCCATGGCCACCGTCAGGGTCCGGCTCGACGGCGGCCAGGAGATCACCGCGGCCATCACGCGCGAAGCGGTCGGGGAGCTCGGGCTCGCCGAGGGTTCCGCAGTCCAGGCCCTGGTCAAGGCCACGGAGGTCTCGCTGGCCACCGGTGCGGTGGACGGCCTGTCCATCCGCAACCGGCTGCCCGGCACGGTGAGCGGTATCGCCACCGGTGGCGCCATGGCCACCGTCAAGGTCGCCGTCGAGGGCGGCGAACTCACCGCCGCGATCACCGCGGACGCGGTCGCCGATCTGGGCCTCGCGGACGGCTCCTCCGTCACCGCGTTGATCAAGTCCACCGAGGTCTCCCTCGCCGCAGGGTGAGCCACCCGGCCCCGCCACCACGAGCCCGCGATCACACCCGCCCAGGATTGCATAAACGTGCAGCGAAACGTATAGTCATGCCATCCAAGAGGAGGGTTCCATGGCGGTACGTGCAGCGGTGGCGGGAGCGAGCGGTTACGCGGGCGGGGAACTGCTGCGTCTGCTCCTGGCACACCCCGAGGTCGAGATCGGCGCCCTGACCGGCAACTCCAACGCGGGCCAGCGCCTCGGCGCGCTGCAGCCGCACCTGCTGCCCCTGGCCGACCGCGTCCTTGAGGGGACCACGGCCGAGGTCCTCGCCGGGCACGACGTCGTTTTTCTCGCCCTTCCTCACGGGCAGTCCGCCGCCGTCGCCGAGCAGCTCGGCCCGGACGTCCTCGTGATCGACATGGGCGCCGACTTCCGGCTGAAGGACGCCGGGGACTGGGAGAAGTTCTACGGCTCCGCGCACGCCGGGACCTGGCCCTACGGCCTCCCCGAACTGCCGGGTGCCCACGCCGCGCTGGAGGGGTCCAAGCGCATCGCGGTACCCGGCTGCTACCCGACGGCCGCCTCGCTGGCGCTCTTCCCGGCGTACGCGGCCGGGCTCGCCGAGGCCGAGGCCGTGATCGTCGCCGCGTCCGGCACGTCCGGCGCGGGCAAGGCGCCCAAGCCCCATCTGCTGGGCAGCGAGGTCATGGGCTCCATGTCCCCGTACGGCGTCGGCGGCCTCCACCGGCACACCCCCGAGATGATCCAGAACTTCAGCGCGGCGGCGGGGGAGCGGGTGTCCGTCTCCTTCACGCCCACCCTCGCGCCGATGCCCCGCGGCATCCTCGCCACGTGCACCGCGAAGGCCCGCGGCGGGGTGACCGGGGAGTCGCTCCGCGCCGCGTACGAGAAGGCGTTCGCCGACGAGCCGTTCGTCCACCTCCTCCCCGAGGGGCAGTGGCCCGCCACGGCGTCCGTCTACGGATCCAACGCCGTCCAGGTGCAGGTCGCGTACGACGAGAGCGCGGGCCGGATCATCGCGATCAGCGCCATCGACAACCTGACCAAGGGCACCGCGGGCGGTGCCGTCCAGAGCATGAACATCGCCCTGGGGCTCGACGAGACCACGGGCCTTTCGACGATCGGAGTCGCACCGTGAGCGTGACGGCAGCCAAGGGATTCACGGCGGCGGGCATCGCCGCCGGAATCAAGGAGAACGGCAACCCGGACCTGGCCCTCGTGGTCAACGAAGGGCCTCGCCGCGCCGCCGCGGGCGTCTTCACCTCCAACCGGGTGAAGGCCGCGCCGGTGCTGTGGTCCGAGCAGGTACTGAAGAGCGGCCAGGTCTCCGCCGTCGTCCTCAACTCCGGCGGCGCCAACGCCTGTACGGGACCCAAGGGCTTCCAGGACACGCACGCCACCGCCGAGAAGGTCGCCGAGGTCCTCGACCGCGGCGCCATCGAGGTCGCCGTCTGCTCGACCGGCCTCATCGGCGTCCTCCTGCCGATGGACAAACTGCTCCCGGGAGTCGAGGAGGCCGCCGCCCAGCTCTCCGAGCACGGTGGCGAGAAGGCCGCCATCGCCATCAAGACCACCGACACCGTCCACAAGACGTCCGTGGTGACCAAGGACGGCTGGACCGTCGGCGGCATGGCCAAGGGCGCGGGCATGCTCGCCCCCGGCCTCGCCACCATGCTCGTCGTCCTCACCACCGACGCCGACCTCGACAGCGACGCCCTGGACAAGGCGCTGCGCGCCGCGACCAGGGTCACCTTCGACCGCGTCGACTCCGACGGCTGCATGTCCACCAACGACACCGTGCTGCTGCTCGCCTCGGGGGCCTCCGAAGTCACCCCGGAGTACGGGGAGTTCGCCGAGGCCGTACGACAGGTCTGCGACGACCTCGGCCAGCAGCTGATCCGCGACGCCGAGGGCGCGAGCAAGGACATCAAGATCGAGGTCGTGGGCGCCGCGACCGAGGACGACGCCGTCGAGGTGGGCCGCTCCATCGCCCGCAACAACCTCCTCAAGTGCGCCCTCCACGGCGAGGACCCCAACTGGGGCCGTGTGCTCTCCGCGATCGGCACCACGAGCGCCGCCTTCGAGCCCGACCGGCTCAACGTCGCCATCAACGGCGTCTGGGTCTGCAAGAACGGCGGCGTCGGTGAGGACCGCGACAAGGTCGACATGCGCTACCGCGAGGTGCACATCGTCGCCGACCTCGCGGCCGGTTCCGAGACCGCCACCATCTGGACCAACGACCTCACCGCCGACTACGTCCACGAGAACAGCGCCTATTCCTCATGAGCAACGCACCCGCGCGGAAGCACACCGCCCTTCCCAAGGCACAGATCCTCATCGAGGCGCTGCCCTGGCTGGTCCGGCACAACGGCAAGACCGTCGTCATCAAGTTCGGCGGCAACGCCATGATCGACGAGGACCTGAAGGCGGCGTTCGCCCAGGACGTCGTGTTCCTGCACCACGCCGGCCTCAAGCCCGTCGTCGTGCACGGCGGCGGCCCCCAGATCAGCGCCGCCCTCGACAAGCACGGCATCGTCAGCGAGTTCAAGGCCGGCCTGCGCGTCACCACCGAGGACGCCATGGACGTCGTACGGATGGTGCTGGCCGGACAGGTCCAGCGCGAGCTGGTCGGGCTGCTCAACCAGCACGGGCCGCTCGCCGTCGGCCTCACCGGCGAGGACGCGCACACCATCACCGCCACCCGGCACCAGCCCGAGATCGACGGCGAACTGGTCGACATCGGACGGGTCGGCGAGATCACCGCCATCGACACGGGCGCGATCGAGGCGCTGCTCGCCGACGGCCGTATCCCGGTCGTCTCCTCGATCGCCCGCTCCGAGGACGACGGACATGTCTACAACGTCAATGCTGATACGGCGGCTGCGGCACTCGCTGCTGCTCTGGGCGCCGAAACCCTCATGGTCCTCACGGACGTCGAGGGCCTCTACGAGGACTGGCCCAACTCCGACGAGGTGATCAGCCGCCTCACCGCTTCCCAACTGGAGAAGCTGCTGCCGGAGTTGAGCTCCGGCATGGTCCCGAAGATGGAGGGCTGCCTGCACGCCGTACGGGGCGGCGTCACCAACGCCCGCGTCATCGACGGCCGGGTCCAGCACTCGATCCTGCTGGAGATCTTCACCGACGAGGGCATCGGCACGATGGTCGTGCCCGACGCCGAAGAGGGGGATGCCGAATGACCGCCAACTCAAGCAGCGCCGCCAACTCCACGAACGCCGCCAACTCCGCCAACGAGGAGCTCACCCAGCGGTGGCAGGGCGCGCTCATGAACAACTACGGCACCCCGAGGCTCCCGCTCGTCCGCGGTGAGGGCACCAGACTGTGGGACGCCGACGGCAAGGAGTACCTCGACTTCGTCGGCGGCATCGCGGTCAACGCGCTCGGCCACGCCCATCCCGCGATCGTCGAGGCCGTGAGCAGGCAGATCGCCTCCCTCGGCCACGTCTCCAACCTGTTCGTCGCCGAGCCGCCCGTCGCGCTCGCCGAGCGGCTGCTCCAGCTCTTCGGCCGCGACGGCAAGGTCTACTTCTGCAACTCCGGCGCCGAGGCCAACGAGGGCGCCTTCAAGATCGGCCGGCTGACCGGGCGCACCCACATGGTCGCCACCCAGGGCGGCTTCCACGGCCGCACCATGGGCGCCCTCGCGCTCACCGGCCAGCCCGGCAAGCAGGAGCCGTTCCTGCCGCTGCCCGGCGATGTCACCCACGTCCCGTACGGCGACGCGCAGGCCCTGGCCGCCGCGGTCACCGAGGAGACGGCCCTCGTGATCATCGAGCCCCTCCAGGGCGAGAACGGCGTGGTCGTGCCGCCCCCGGGCTACCTCAAGGCCGCCCGCGCGATCACCGCGGCCACCGGTTCACTGCTCGTCCTCGACGAGGTGCAGACCGGTGTGGGCCGTACCGGCAACTGGTTCGAGTACCAGGCCCACGAGGGCGTCCTGCCCGACGTCGTCACCCTCGCCAAGGGGCTCGGCGGCGGGCTGCCGCTGGGCGCCACCGTCGCCTTCGGCCGGGCCGCCGAACTGCTCCAGCCCGGCCACCACGGGACCACGTTCGGCGGGAACCCCGTCGCGTGCGCCGCCGGACTCGCCGTACTGGAGACCATCCAGGCCGAGGGACTGCTGGAGAACGTCAAGCGGCAGGGTGAGAAGCTGCGCGGCGGGGTCGAGGCACTGGGACACCCAATGATCGACTATGTCCGTGGTGCGGGCCTTCTGCTGGGTATCGTGCTCACGGAGCCGCTCGCGCCCCAGGTGCAGCAGGCGGCTCAGGACGCCGGTCTCCTGGTGAACGCGCCCGCCCCCGATGTCGTACGGCTCATGCCGCCACTGACCATCGGCGGGTCAGAGGTGGACGCGTTCCTCCAGGCGCTGCCCGGCGTCCTCGACGCAGCGCACGAGACCAGTGAGGCCGGACGACCCGGAGAATGAGACGACGATGAGCCAGGCGCAGGACCACGAGAACGCCGCAGGGCCTGCCGTTCCGCAGACCCGCACCGCCCGCCACCGCCGGATCGTGGACATCCTCAACAGGCAACCGGTGCGCTCCCAGAGCCAGTTGGCGAAGCTCCTCTCCGACGACGGGCTGAGCGTCACCCAGGCGACGCTCTCCCGGGACCTGGACGAGCTGAACGCGGTGAAGATCCGCAACAC
The DNA here is from genome assembly GCF_040704615.1 of Streptomyces sp. NPDC046862. Taxonomy (NCBI): domain Bacteria; kingdom Bacillati; phylum Actinomycetota; class Actinomycetes; order Kitasatosporales; family Streptomycetaceae; genus Streptomyces; species Streptomyces sp. NPDC046862. The sequence goes on from NZ_JBEYXP010000030.1 coordinate 103,211, forward strand.
CGACGGCGACCTCATCTACGCGGTGCCGAGCGAGGGCGGTTTCCGCACCCCGCGCGCACCGCTCGGAGGGTCGGCGAAGGAGGAGCGGATGCGGCGACTGTCGCAGGAGCTGCTGATCTCCGCGGAGGCCTCCGCCAACCTCGTGGTCCTGCGCACCCCGCCGGGTGCCGCACAGTTCCTCGCCTCGGCCATCGACCAGGCCGAACTGCACGACATCCTCGGCACGATCGCCGGCGACGACACACTGCTGCTGATCAGCCGTGACCCGACCGGGGGACAGGCGCTCGCCGATCACCTGCTCCGGCTGGCCCAGAACAACCACTGAGCGGGTCGGCCGCCGGTACCAACGAGGGCGGGGCGTACCGGAGTTCCGGTACGCCCCGCCCTCGCATGGGGGAACTTGCGTGGGGGTCTTCAGTTGGGCCCCGCGTGGGGGAGCGGGGACTCGGGGCGGAGGGTGGGGCCTCAGCCCAGGCGAGCGGCGAGCCCTCCGGTGCAGCGGACCTCGTCGCCGGCCGTGATGAGCAGGGCCTCGGTGTCCGGCAGGTCCTCCAGCCAGCTCAGCGCGTCCCGCGAGCCCATCGCGAACGCGGCCGTGGCCCAGGCGTCGGCCCAGGTCAGCTTGGGGGCCACCACGGTCACGGCGACCAGGTCGGTGACGGCCGACTTGCCGGTGCGCGGGTCCACGATGTGCGTGCCGCGCTCGGCGGTGCCGGAGGTCGCGACGGCCAGTTGCGCGGTGCCCGCGGCGGAGACCACGGCGGCCAGCCCCCCGGGGCGCAGCGGGTCGGACACACCCACCCGCCAGGGCCGCTGCGGGCCGGGCACCCCGCACAGCTGCACGTCACCGCCGCCGTTCACGCTGACCCCGGAGGCGCCCGCCGCGACCAGGTGGAGGGCGGCCCGCTCGGTGGCCCAGCCCTTCACGATGCCCGTCGGGTCGAAGGTCCCCTGGAAGGTGGCGCTGAACCAGCCGTCGCTGAGCCGCTCGGCCTCGGAGCACAGCGAGAGGATCTGGGCGACCTCCGGATCGCACTCCTCGATCGTCAGCTCGCCGCGGGCCAGCCGCGAGATCTGGCTGTTGTCGCGGTAGGTGCTGAACACCTCGTTGACCCGGTGGAGTCCGGCCACGGCCTCCACCAGTGCCTTCTTCATCGCGGCGGTCTCGCCGCCGCGCACGTCGAAGGAGAAGACCGTGCCCATCACCTCCTCGACGTGGCGCAGTTGGGGCGGCGCCGGCGCCTCGGAGGGGTCAGGCATTGTCCAGGGCGGACTGGAGGGACTCCTTGTAGCCCGCGCTCGTGTAGGTGGCACCGGAGACGGCATCAATGTCGGCACTCCCTGCTGCGACGGCTTCCTGGTTGAGCTTCGGTATGGCGTTGCCGCTGACCTGGGTGGAGCGTCCGCCCATCGGCATCTGGACGGCCTCGGCCTTGGTGATCCTGCCGCCGCTGAGGGTGACACGGACCTGGACCGGCCCGTACTGCGTCTTGACGACCTCACCCTGCAGCGTCTCGCCCTTGGCCTGCGCGCTCCCCGACCCGGCGGCGGAACCGGACCCGGCCCCCGCCCCCGCCTCGGCGGAGCCCGACTCCTGCTCGGTGCCCGCCTCCTGGCCGGCGGACTCCTGCGCCCCCGAACCCTGCGCGCTCTTGACCTTGTCCAGGGCGGACTGCAACGACTTCTTGTAGCCGGCGCTGGTGTACGTGGCACCGGAGACCGCGTCGATGTCGGCGCTGCCCGCGGTCACCGCCGCCTGGTTCAGCTTCGGAACCGAGTTGCCGCTGATCTGGTCGGAGCGGCCGCCCTCCGGTTTCTGGACGGCCTCGGCCTTGGTGATCTTGCCGCCGCTGACGGTGATGCGGACCTGGACCGGCCCGTACTGCGTCTTCTCGACGTCACCGGTGACGGTCTGGGCCTGGGCGCTGCCCGCACCCGACCCCGAGCCCTGCCCGCTGCCGGCCTTGTCGAGGGCGGACTGCAGGGACTTCTTGTAGCCGGCGCTGGTGTAGGTGGCACCGGAGACGGCGTCGATGTCGGCGTTGCCCGCGGTGACGGCCGCCTGGTTGAGCTTGGGGATGGCGTCGCCGCTGATCTGGTCGGAGCGGCCGCCCTCCGGTTTCTGGACGGCCTCGGCCTTGGTGATCTTGCCGCCGCTGACGGTGATACGAACCTGGACCGGCCCGTACTCCGTCTGCTCGACGGCACCCGTCATCGTGCCGTCGGCGACGGCCTGGGCGCCCGCCTGCCCCTGCGGTGCGACCGACTGGCCCTCCGCGGCCGCCGGGTCCGACGACGGCTTCAGCGTCAGCAGCAGCACGATGCCGGACACGGTGGCGGCACTGGCGAGCAGGACACGCCGAATGGGATGGCTCTTCTTCATAGCTCCTGAGCTCCTGGCTCCGATAGGTCGCGTAGGTCCCGTGATCCGTGGATCCCCGTCGCTCACATCTCGAACGACTCGTGATGGATGCGGCGGGTGGGAACACCCGCACCGCGCAGTGCTTCGTACACCTGCTGTGCGAACCCGGGCGGCCCGCACATGAAGACGTCGTGCTCCTCGATGTCGGGGATCTTGCGGCGCAGCGTGTCCGGCGAGATGTCGGGGCGCTCACCCTCGGGACTGTTCACCGCGTACATCAGCCGGGCCCCGCGCTCCTCGGCGATCGACGCCAGCTCGTCCCACAGCGCCAGGTCCTGGGTGCTGTTGGCCCGGTACAGCAGCGTCAGGTCGCCGGCCGCGCCCGGCAGTGTCTCGAACAGCGCCCGCATCGGAGTGATGCCCACGCCGCCGGCCACCAGCAGCACCTTGCCGCTTCTGCGCCTGCTGGCCGTCATCGCCCCGTAGGGGCCCTCGGCCCACACCCGGACACCGGGCTGCAGCTCGCGCAGCGCCGAGCTGTGGTCGCCGGCCGCCTTCACCGTGATGCGCAGCATGTTGGGGCGGGGCGCCGCCGACAGCGAGTACGGGTGCGAGCTGAACCGCATGCCCGGCGCGAGGAAACGCCAGCGGAAGAACTGCCCGGCCTCCGCGCCCATCCGGTGCAGCTTCCGCCCGCTCATCAGCACCGAGACGACCCCCGGCGCCTCCTCGATGACGGCCTCGACACGCAGCCGGTGCCGCATGTTCAGCCGGATCGGCGTGAGGATCCGGTACCACACCACCAGCGCCGTCACCGTCCCGTACAGCGCGTACCAGACGGTCTTCGCGATGGGCTCCACCACGAACTCGTTGCCCGTGGACAGCTGGTGCCAGAACGTCAGGAACGTCGCCACGTACGTCAGCAGGTGGACGTGGTACCAGAGGTCGTACGGGATCCTCTTGCGTACCGGCCCCATCGAGATCAGCCCGATGAACACCAGGACACCGGTGCCGATCGCGGCCTTGCCCATGTCCGGCAGCTGGTTGATCGAGTCGATCGTCTGCTGCACGATGTCGGCGAAGGTGAGGCCGGCCTGGAGGGCGTACCCGTACATCGTCAGCACGACGTGCGCGACGACCAAGGAGATCGTGTACCGCCCGCTCATCGCGTGCCAGCGCGCCACCCGGTCCGAGCCGACCCGGCGCTCCAGCGCGGGCACCCGGGCCATCTGCAGTACGACCAGCGCCATCAGGTACCCGGCGAGCAGCCCCGTGATCCGGCCCGCGGCCAGCCACTTGCTGGCGGTGTCGGCGAGGGACGGCGTGTTGTTCCACCACAGCCAGATCACCCCGGCCGCACCCGCGAAGACGACGAGCAACAGCGGGACGGCGGGGGAGCGTCGGGGTCGAATACGGCGCATCGTCTGGCGCCGCGCGGCGCGGCCGCCTGCGATCGTGGTGGTCACGGTTCCTCCGTGGTGGCGTGCAAGGGATGGGGCGTGTCCCTTGGCCCTGAGATACGTGCCGCGACCGCCGAGTGTTCAGAGGCCCGCTTGGTCAAGCGCGGATTGAAGTGACTGGCGGTAACCCTCACTCGTGTAAGTGGCTCCGGAGACCGTGTCGACGTCGGCGCTCTGCGCGGTCAGCGACTCGCTCCTCAGCCTCGGGATCGCGTAGCCGTTGATCTGCTGGTCCCTGGGGTTTTCCTGGGGGTACGTCACCGCGGTGGCGTCGGTGATCCTGCCGTTCTTCACCGTGACGCGGACCTGCACGGGCCCGTACCGGGTCTGCGCCGCCTCCCCGGTGACGGTGCGCGTGCCGGTGGCCGATCCGCCGGCCGCGCTGCCGGACGGGGCGGGCGAGGCGACGGAGCCGGTCGACGGGGCCGACGAGGCGATGGCCGGTGCCGTGTGCGGCTTCAGCGACAGCAGCAGCACCATCCCGGACACGGTGGCGGCGCTCGTCAGCACGACGCGGCGCAGCGGACGGTTCTTCTTCAGGGCGTGCACGACGGCCTCACAGTTCGAACGACTCGTGGTGGATACGGCGGTCCGGCACGCCGGCGGCGCGCAGCGTCTCGTACACCTCCCGGGCGAACCCGTGCGGCCCGCACAGGTACACATCGCGCTCGGGGAGGTCGGGCACGGCCGCCCGCAGGGACGCCGGCGTCAGGTCCGGGCGCTGCCCCCGCGGACCGTTGAGCGCGTAGAGCACACGAGCCCCGCGCCAGTCGGCGATCGCCTCCAGCTCGGCGCCCAGGGCGAGATCCTCGACCGTGCGCGCCCGGTACAGGAGCGTGACGTCACCGGGCAGCGTCTCGAACAGCGCGCGCAGCGGAGTGATGCCGACGCCACCCGCGATCAGCAACGCCCCGGACGCGGTGCGCCGCTCCGCGGTCAGCGACCCGTAGGGACCCTCCGCCCACACCCGGGTGCCCGGCCGCAGCAGCGAGACGGCCGCGCTGTGGTCGCCGAGCGCCTTGACCGTGATGCGCATCCGGTCCCACCGGGGCGCCGCCGACAACGAGTACGGCGTGGACGTCCAGCGCAGCCCCTCCGCCAGGAACCGCCAGCGGAAGAACTGCCCCGGCAGCACCCCCAGTTCGTGCAGGCGCCGACCGCGCACCACGACCGACCACACGCCGGGCGTCTCCCGCTCCACGGACTCCACGCGCAGCCGGTGCCGCACATTGAGCCGCACCGGCGCCAGCACACGGAACCACACCACCAGGGCCGCCGCGCCCAGGTAGAGGGCGTACCAGGCGAGTTGGGCCACCTGGTTCCCGGTGAACTCCGCGCCCAGGGCGAGCTGGTGGCCGAAGGCGAGGAAGACCGCGGCGTACGTCAGCAGGTGCACGTGGTACCAGAACTCGTGGCCGACCCGGCGCCGCACGGCGCGCACCGAGGTGATCCCCACGGCGAACAGGATCACCGTGCCCGCGGTGGCCTTGAGCATCTCCGGGTAGTCCAGGACCACCGTGACCGTCTCACGCAGGACCGAGGAGCCGTCCTGCGCGGCGTACCCGGTGAGGATCAGCACGACGTGGGCGACCAGCAGGCAGATCGTGTACCGGCCCGCCATGGCGTGCCAGCGCGTCACCCGGTCCGAGCCGATCCGGCGCTCCAGCAGCGGGACCCGTGCCATCAGCCCTACGAGGACGGCACACGCGTACCCGCACAGCAGCCCCGCGATCCGGCCCGCCCCGGTCAGCCAGTCCGCCGCACCCACCACCGAGCGGGTGTCGTGCCACCACAGGGCGACCACCGCCGCGGCACCGGCCCACAGCAGGGCCAGCACAGGACGAGCGGGAGAGGTACGGGCCGACGGCGCGGGGGCGTGCCGCACCGTGGTCGTGGACGCAGTCATGGCAGGCACTGTGCCGCCCCGACCTCTGAGCGGGCTCTGAGCGGGCGCCCTCCATGGCCCACTCAGAGGAAACTCAGAGCCTCCGGCGTCACCGGACACCCCCGGACGGGGTGATCCTGGAAGTGCCATGAACAGATCCCGCTCCGGTCGCCCCGTCCTCACCCGCCCCGACGGCACCGCCGTCCGGGTCCTCGTCGTCGACGACGATCCGGACCTGGCGGAGGTGCTCTCGGGCGCCCTGCGCTACGAGGGCTGGGAGGTGCGGACGGCGGGGGACGGCGCGTCGGCCCTCACCGAGGCGCGCGACCTGCTGCCCGACGCCGTGGTCCTCGACGTCATGCTCCCGGACACCGACGGCTTCGCCGTGCTGCGCGACCTGCACGGTGTGCGGCAGGACGTCTGCGTCCTGTTCCTGACCGCCCGGGACGCCGTCGAGGACCGTATCGCGGGCATCACCGCGGGCGGCGACGACTATGTGACCAAGCCCTTCAGCCTGGAGGAGGTCGTCGCCCGGCTGCGCGGACTGCTGCGTCGCGCGGGCATGGCCAAGCAGCTGGAGGAGGGTCCCCGCCTGGTCGTCGGCGACCTCGCCATGGACGAGGAGGCCCGCGAGGTGACCCGGGCCGACGAACTGATCGAGCTGTCCCCCACCGAGTTCGAGCTGCTGCGCTTCCTGATGCGCAACCCGCGGCGGGTGCTCAGCAAGGCGCAGATCCTCGACCGGGTCTGGTCGTACGACTTCGGCGGTCAGGCCCACGTCGTGGAGCTGTACATCTCCTACCTGCGCAAGAAGGTGGACGCGGGACGGGAACCCATGATCCACACCGTGCGGGGCGCCGGGTACGTCCTCAAACCGGTGGTCCGGTGAAGCGGGGGACGCGGCTGCGCGGGTTCCTGCGGGCGGCGGGGCGCCGGGCCGCACGGCTGCCCCGGCTCAGGACCCTGCGGGCACGGCTCGCCGCCGGACTGGTGGTGCTCCTCGCCGTCAGCTGCGCCGCGGTCGGCGTGGCCGCGGTGGTCGAGCTGGAGCGCTTCCTCACCGGTCGCGTCGACCAGCAGCTGACCGAGGCCGGGCCCCGGTTCCCGGCGAGTCTGGAGCACGACGAACAGGCCCGGTCCGACCACGACGGCGACGAGCGCGGCGACACCCGCAGAATGGCCACGGGCACGTTCGGTGCCCGCCTGGTCGGCGGCAGGGTCACGCACGCCGCCGTGGTGCGCTCCGGCGACCTCGCCACGGGCCTGAACGTCACCCTGACGGCGAGGGACGAGGCGGAACTCGCCGCCGTCCCGGTCGACGGCAGGGGCCACGACGTCGAGCTGTCCTCCCTGGACGACTACCGGGTCGTCGCCGCGAAGGGCCTGGACGGCGACGTACTGATCACGGGGCTGCCCATGGAACCCGTCCAGGCCGCCGTCCACCGCCTGGAACTGGTCGCCACGGTCGTCTTCGGCGCGGCCCTCGCGATCGCCGGCTTCACCGGTGTCCTGTGGGTGCGCTGGTCGCTGCGGCCTCTCGACCGGGTCACCGCGACCGCGACCCGGGTCAGCGAACTCCCGCTGGCCAGCGGCGAGGTGACCCTGCCCCCGCGGGCGCCCGGGTCCGACCCCGGCAGCGAGGTCGGGCGGCTGGCCGACGCCTTCGACCGGATGCTCGGCCATGTGGAGGACGCCCTGACCAAGCGCCACGCGAGCGAGGAGCGACTGCGCAGTTTCGCCGCCGACGCCAGCCACGAGCTGCGCACCCCGGTGGCGTCGGTGCGCGGTCACGCCGAACTGGCGCTGCTGCATCCCGGGCCCGTGCCCGCGAAGGTCACGCACGCGCTGACACGCATCGTGTCCGAGTCGGGGCGCATGGGGGAGATGGTCGACGATCTGCTGCTGCTGGCCCGCCTTGACGCGGGCCGGCCGCTGGAGCGGCTCCCCGTGGACCTCACGCGCCTCGTCCTCGACGCGGTCACCGACGCGCGGGCCGCAGGCCCCGGTCATCGCTGGGTGCTCCAGCTGCCGGAGGAACCGGTCACGGTGCAGGGCGACGCCCACCGCCTCCACCAGGCGCTGGCCAATCTGCTGGCCAACGCGCGGACACACACCCCGGCCGGCACCACGGTGACGGTGTCCGTGGAGTCCGGCGCCACCGAAGCGGTCCTGACCGTCCACGACGACGGCCCGGGGGTCCCCGACGAGGTCCGGCCCCGCGTCTTCGAACGCTTCACCCGCGCCGACCGCCGCCGTACGGAGGGCTCCGGCGGCGGTGCGGGCCTCGGCCTGTCACTCGTCGCGGCGGTCGCGCAGGCGCACGGCGGCGGCGTCACCCTGGCGAGCCGCCCCGGCTCGACGACCTTCACGGTACGGCTGCCCACCGGTGCTGATGCCCAGTAACACCTAGCGCCGGGTAACACCTAGTGCTGGGTAACACCTAGTACCGGGTGATGCCTAGTACCGGGTGATCGCCGTGGGACCGCTCGTGGTCCCGATCGCGATGTGCGGCGCGCGCTCCGGGTCGGCCCACGCGAGGACCCTCCGCATCGCGTCCCTGGGCACGGAGACACAACCCGCCGTCGCCCCGCTCCCGTTGACGTGCAGGAAGATGCCGGCGCCGCGCTCCCGCACCGGCTTGGCGTAGTTGAAGGCGATGACGTAGGCGTACGCGTACTGCGTGTCGTACGTGACGAGGTGCTCGGCCTCGGTGGCGCGGCAGTCGGAGGCGAGGGGCTCGGTCCAGCGGTTGTAGGAGCCGGACTCGTTGTCCTGGCACCACCACGAGTCGTCGCGGACCCGCCGGTACGGTGCCCTAGTGCCGGCGGGCGCCTCCTCGATCCCGAAGGCGTACGGGAGGTCGTACAGCCCGGTGGGCGTCGTGTTGGTCCCCTGCCGGCGGGAGCCGCCCTCGGCGAGCCCCTTGGCCCCGAAACGCGCCGGAGCGGAACCCGCCTCCACCCACCGGCCGTCCTGCCGGTCCCACCACGTGACCGTGCCCGTCGTCGAGGAGGTGCCCTCGGCCACGGCGGTGATCAGCTGGGTGCCGCCCCCGGTGTCGGCCATCCGCTCGGGCAGAGGCGTCTCACCCGCGGGCGCGGCACCGAGTGCGAGGGAGGCGGCGGCGAGGACGGCGGTGGTCAGGGCAGGGCGCATGCCTCAGACGCTAGAGGGAGGAAGCGGCAACGGCAGCCCGGGTAGTCCATCCAGGCTGGTCGCGACGTGCTCCTTCTTGGTGAAGTAGGCGCTGAGCGAGGCGTCGTCCTCCCGCGCGAAGCGCTTGCCGTGCAGGTCGCGGTCCTCGTCGTACGACATGAAGGGCACCGCGTACCCGCAGGTGTCGCGCACGAGGTCGGCCCGTACGACGATGATCGCGCGCAGGCCGTGCTGCGTCGGGTCGATGTCGGGGAAGTGCGCGAGCAGGTCCGCGAAGCGAGGGTCGTCGCGGAAGACGGGCTCTCCGCGGCCGTGCACGCGGACGATGTTCGGCGGGCCCTGGAAGGCGCACCACATGAGGGTGATGCGGCCGTTCTCCCGCAGATGAGCGATGGTCTCGGCGTTGCTGCCGGCGAAGTCCAGGTAGGCGACGGTGAGTTCGTCGAGCACGGCGAAGGAGCCCCTCAGGCCCTTGGGGGAGAGGTTGACCGTGCCGTCGCCGGAGAGGGGCGCGGTGGCCGTGAAGAAGAGAGGCTGGGCCTCGATGAACGTACGGAGGCGGCCGTCAATGCGCTCATAGGTCTTTCCCATGTCAAACGATTGTCCGGGAAAGCCTTTCGACTGTCTAAGGAATTGTGGATCTGACTGAGGGGGTTCTGTCGGCGGATCTGTGCCCCTGGTCCGGGCAGAACCAGGCCGTGGCCGCCCCGGCCGGCGCGCGGGGCGGCCACGGCAGCCCTGTTACTGGTTCAGCTCGCAGGGGGCGAGGGCTTCGAGGCCCTCGGGCTTGTCCGCGGCGCGGCCGATGGCGGTCTCGATGCGGTTGAGCGCGGCGACGCGCTTGTCCTCGAGGGGGCCGAGGATGGCGTTCTGGACGAAGTTGGCGCCGCCCTGGCCGACGGTGTCGACGAGGCGCTGGTTGGCTTCCTGGATCTGGGTGTCGAGGAGGGCGAGGTTGCGGTCGACCTCGGCCTGCGCGGAGGCGGGGATCGTGGGCAGCTCGCCCTCCACCGCCGGGCAGCTGATCGTGCCGGCGGCTCCGCCGCCCGCCGCGTCACCCGCGTCCTCGGCGCCGCCGGCGTTCCCGGCGTCGCCCGCTGCCTCACCCGCGGCGTCCCCGCCGGCGGCGTTGTCGCCTGCCGCCTCGTCGCCCGCCGCCCCGCCGGCCTCGGCCGCGGCGTCCTCACCGCCGGCCTGCGCGTCCTCGCCCGCCGCCGCGTCACCACCGGCGTTCAGCTCGCAGGGGGCGAGGGCTTCGAGGCCCTCGGGCTTGTCCGCGGCGCGGCCGATGGCGGTCTCGATGCGGTTGAGCGCGGCGACGCGCTTGTCCTCCAGGGGGCCGAGAATGGCGTTCTGGACGAAGTTGGCGCCGCCCTGGCCGACGGTGTCGACGAGGCGCTGGTTGGCTTCCTGGATCTGGGTCTCGAGCTGGGCGAGGTTGTTGTCGACCTCGGCCTGTGCGGAGGCGGGGATCGCGGGCAGCTCGCCCTCCACCGCCGGGCAGCTGATCGTGCCGGGCGAGGCGGCCTTGGTCGACGCGTTGGTGCTGCTCTTCGACGTCTCCCCGGCCAAGGCGGACCCGGCGATCACCGCCCCGGACAACACCACAGCGGCGGCGCCGCCGATCATGAAGACGCGGCGCTTGTGGTACTTCGGAAGAGCCCTGGACATGCGGATGCCTCACTAGGGGTCGGGGGGTCGGGGCCGTCCGTCGGTCGGCGGGAGGGCCCGGTCCTCTGTTTCCTTTGTTTACAAACGCGGCGCCTGCGTTCGGGGAGAGGTACGAGAAAGCGCGTTCCCTCGTTCAAGGGCTCCTGAAATTTCGTTCAACTTCTTTCCGGGGGCCGCGCCCGGGGCGCGCCAGGCCCTCCCCAGATTGACGAATCATGCAGACCCCTGCATACTCATGCATGGCAGTGAGCGCACCGTGAGGAGAAACCCGTGACCGAGCGCGTCGTACTCGCCTACTCGGGCGGTCTGGACACCTCCGTCGCCATCGGCTGGATCGCCGAGGAGACGGGCGCCGAGGTCATCGCCGTCGCGGTCGACGTCGGCCAGGGCGGCGAGGACCTGGAGGTCATCCGCAAGCGCGCCCTCGCCTGCGGTGCCGTCGAGGCCGAGGTCGCCGACGCCAGGGACGAGTTCGCCGACGAGTACTGCCTCCCGGCGATCAAGGCCAACGCCCTCTACATGGACCGCTACCCGCTGGTCTCGGCGCTCTCCCGGCCGACGATCGTCAAGCACCTCGTCGCCGCCGCCAAGAAGCACGGCGCCACCACGGTCGCCCACGGCTGCACCGGCAAGGGCAACGACCAGGTCCGCTTCGAGGCCGGCATCGTCGCCCTCGCCCCCGGCCTCAAGTGCATCGCCCCGGTCCGTGACTACGCGATGACCCGCGACAAGGCCATCGCGTTCTGCGAGCAGAAGAACCTCCCGATCGCGACCACCAAGAAGTCCCCGTACTCCATCGACCAGAACGTCTTCGGGCGCGCCGTCGAGACGGGCTTCCTGGAGGACATCTGGAACGCGTCGATCGAGGGCACCTGTCGAACCCCTGACCAGGACTTCGCCCTTCAGGGTGGAGGTGTAGGGCGTTCTGCGCGCAGGGGCCCGAAGAGCCGCAGCGGCATGGCTAGAATCACCCCATCGGATAACGGAGTTGTCCGATCTACCGCCGGACGGGCGGGAAGTCAGGCCTGCGGAGGCCACGTTAGACCGACTCTCACCAGTTGGCAGAGGCCTGTGAAACAGGAACCCGTGGTGGTACTGCCTAGCAGTGCGGACCGAGATCTCCTGCCCTCGGGCAGGGGAGGGCGTCAAAAGCGGCAGGTCGAGCAGTGCTGTGCTGGGGCGAACTGGTCTACGACGGGCAGTTCGCCTCGCTCAAGCGCGCCCTGGACGGTTTCATCAACCAGGCCAACCAGCAGGTCGACGGCGACATCCGGATGACCCTCCACGGCGGCCGCGCCGTCGTCACCGGCCGCCGCTCGGAGTCCTCCCTCTACGACTTCAACCTCGCCACCTACGACACCGGCGACACGTTCGACCAGGCCGCGGCCAAGGGCTTCATCGACATCTACAGCCTGTCGTCGAAGATCGCGGCCAAGCGGGACCTGGCGTAAGCAGTAGCGTGAGTGCCGCCTCCCTGGCCGCCGGTCGGCAGGGAGGCGGCGGCACACCCGTATCTCTTCTAGGAGCAACCCAAGTGAGCAGCAACAGCGGTGACGTACGGCTCTGGGGCGCCCGTTTCGCCGACGGCCCCGCCGAGGCCCTGGCGAAGCTGTCCGCCTCCGTCCACTTCGACTGGCGGCTCGCGCCGTACGACATCGCCGGCTCGCGTGCCCACGCGCGCGTGCTGCACAAGGCGGGCCTGCTCACGGACGACGAGCTGACGCGGATGATCGCCGGCCTCGACCAGCTCGAAGCGGATGTCGCCGACGGCTCCTTCGTGGGCACCGTCGCCGACGAGGACGTCCACACCGCACTGGAGCGCGGCCTGCTGGAGCGCCTCGGCCCCGACCTCGGGGGGAAGCTGCGCGCGGGCCGCTCCCGCAACGACCAGGTCGCGACCCTGTTCCGTATGTGCCTGCGCGACCACGCCCGCACCATCGGCGGCCTGATCGCCGAACTCCAGGACGCGCTGGTCGGCCTCGCCGAGGCCCACCCGGACGTCGCCATGCCGGGCCGCACCCACCTCCAGCACGCCCAGCCGGTCCTGTTCGCCCACCACGTCCTGGCCCACGCCCAGTCCCTGTCGCGTGACGCCGAACGCCTGCGCCAGTGGGACGAGCGGACGGCCGTGTCGCCGTACGGCTCGGGCGCGCTGGCGGGCTCCTCCCTCGGCCTGGACCCGGAGGCGGTGGCGAAGGACCTCGGCTTCGAGCACGGCAGCGTCGGCAACTCGATCGACGGCACGGCCTCCCGCGACTTCGTCGCCGAGTTCGCCTTCATCACCGCGATGATCGGCGTGAACCTCTCCCGGATCGCGGAGGAGGTCATCATCTGGAACACGAAGGAGTTCTCCTTCGTCACCCTCCACGACGCGTTCTCCACGGGCTCGTCGATCATGCCGCAGAAGAAGAACCCGGACATCGCGGAGCTGGCCCGCGGCAAGAGCGGCCGTCTCATCGGCAACCTGACCGGTCTGATGGCGACCCTCAAGGCCCTGCCCCTCGCCTACAACCGCGACCTCCAGGAGGACAAGGAGCCGGTCTTCGACTCCATCGACCAGCTGGAGGTCCTGCTCCCCGCGTTCACCGGCATGATGGCAACGCTCACCGTCCACCGCGAGCGCATGGAGGAGCTGGCCCCGGCCGGGTTCTCGCTGGCCACCGACGTCGCCGAGTGGCTCGTCAAGCAGGGCGTGCCGTTCCGTGTGGCCCACGAGGTCGCCGGCGAGTGCGTCAAGGCCGCCGAGGCCGAGGGCAAGGAGCTGGACGAGCTGACCGACGACCAGTTCGCGAAGATCTCCGCCCACCTCACCCCCGAGGTCCGGTCGGTACTCAACGTGCCGGGCGCCCTCGCCTCCCGCAACGGCCGCGGCGGCACGGCCCCCAGCGCGGTCGCCGTCCAGCTCACCGAGGTCAAGGCGGACGTGGCGGCGCAGCACGCATGGGCGAACGCCAAGAAGCAGTAAGGCGCGCGTGAAGCAGTAGGGCGCGCGTGAACCCCCGCCTCCTCGGGCAGACAGTGAGGCGGGGGGACACATGGAGAACACCGCGCCGGGGCATCGCCGGCTGCTCGGCAGGTTCCGTGCCGCTCCAGGGCCCTTCTGATGGATCTCCGCGGCGTCGCGACGCCCGGCACGCACTCTCGCCGCACCGGACAAAAGCCCTAGTAGCTCCGCTACGAGGACTTCCGCCCGGCACGCCGAGAGCACGCACCGAACGCCGCTCCTTCTCCCACGGAGATCCATCAGAAGGGCCCAGCGCTGTGCGTCCTGCTCGCCGGCCTGAGCCTGGCCCTGCTGTCCAACGGCCGTGACGGCTTCGGCTGGGCCGTCCTCAATGAACTCGCTCTCTTCGCGGCGGCCGGTATCGCCGTCCCCTTCTACTACGACCTGTTCCTGCGGGACGCCGAACGGCAGACGTTCCTGGAGGAGTTGGCCGGTGTCATCGACGAGCGACTGCCCGCGGGCGACGGGGGACACGGCCTGACCGTCCACGCCCACGGACGGCCTCCGCCCACGGAGAAAGCCGCGTTCCTCGCGGGGGCGCAGACGGAGATCATCGAGATCGGCGTCGCCCTGCGGAGCCTGACGAGCCTGTTCGTCTCCCGTCCCGAGCGGGACTTCGCCGACCCCGTGCGCCGGCTGCTCAGCCGGGGCGTGCGGATCACCTATCTCGTGGCCGACCCGGAATCCGCGCTGACCATCTAGTACGCCCGCAGCATCGGCGACCCCGACCTGCCGGTACGGGCCGCGGAGTCTGCCCGCCAACTGGCTGCGGTGGCCCGGGAGTTCGCGGCGGAGGGACCCCCCGGCAGATGGCCGTGCGCTTCACACGGCACCTGCCCACCTGCTACCGGGATTCATTCGCAGTGCTCCGGCCTTCAGGCCAGGGATGAAGCGAAGCTCGCCGTGGCGACGCAGAGCGTCGCGGTGCTGTTACGGCGGAGCCGTGGAGTGCACGGCGTCGGTGACATCTCGCGCACATGTTCCCAGCGACAGCGGGTGTTCGAGCTTTCTAGAGTGATCGTCATGCAGCTCAGGTACGCGTTCAGGCTCTACCCGAATGCCGGTCAGCGCACCGCGCTGGCCAGGGCGTTCGGGTGCGCCCGGGCGGTGTTCAACGACGCCGTCCGCGCCCGCGAGGACGCCCGCCGAGCCGGGCAGCCATTTCCGACGGCCGGTCAGCTGTCGAAAAGGCTGATTACCGAAGCGAAGCAGACGGCGGCGCGCTGCTGGCTGGGTGAGGTGTCCGCGGTGGTGCTCCAGCAGTCGCTGCGGGACGCCGAGACCGCGTACCGCACCTTCTTCGCCTCCCTCAAGGGCACCCGCAGGGGCCCGAAGGTGGGAGCACCACGGTTCAAGTCCCGCAAGGACGCCCGGCAGTCGATCCGGTTCACTGCCAACGCCCGCTGGAACATCACCGACAGCGGCCGGCTGAACCTGCCGAAGATCGGCGCGGTCAAGGTGAAGTGGTCCCGCACCCTGCCCGCCACCCCCACCTCCGTCACCGTCATCAAGGACGCCGCCGGCAGATATTTCGCCTCCTTCGTCATCGACACCGACCCAGCCGCCGACGCGACCCGGATGCCGGAAACCGACCGCACCATCGGCATCGATCTCGGCCTCACCCACTTCGCGGTCCTGTCCGACGGCACGAAGATCGACTCCCCACGCTTCCTTCGGCGCGCGGAGAAGAAGCTGAAGAAGGCCCAGAAGGAACTGTCCCGCAAGCGGAAGGGCTCAAGGAACCGGGCCAAGGCCCGCCTGAAGGTCGCCCGCGCCCATGCCAAGGTTGCTGACGCGCGCCGTGAGTTCCACCACCAGCTCTCCACGAAACTGATCTCCGAGAACCAAGGGATCGCCGTGGAGGACCTGTCGGTGGCGGGGCTGGCCCGTACGAAGCTGGCCAAGTCCGTGCACGACGCCGGATGGGCCTCGTTCATCAGCATGCTGGAGTACAAAGCAGAACGGCACGGCCGCACCCTGATCAAGATCGGCCGGTTCACACCGACCTCCCAGACCTGCTCCACCTGCGGCGTCAAGGACGGACCCAAACCCCTCAACGTCCGAAAATGGACCTGTACCGCCTGCGGCACCCTCCACGACCGGGACACCAACGCCGCGATCAACATCAAGACGGCCGCCGGACTGGCGGTATCGGCCTGCGGAGCGCCGGTAAGACCAGGAGCAATCCCGGCACAGCGCGGAGAAACAGGAAGCCACGGATTCCCGACCGGACCCCGCGCCGCGTAGCGGCACAGGGTCCGGTCGAGAAGGCCAGAATCCTCGCCTTTCAGGGCGAGAAGCATGTCAAGTCTCCCTCGTCGATCCCGACTCCGCCTCGGGCCGCTGCCGTACCTCCCACTACCTGGCGGGGATGCGCAGAGCCGACTCGCCCGTGGTCGACATCCTCCGGGCCGGCCAGCCCGAACTGTTCGAACGCTATGTCCGGCACGCGCGACGCGCACTGACCGACAGCAGGCCCGCGGACGCGCACGGGTAGCCCTTCCCGTGCCTCCCGCCGGTCCGCCGTCACCTGGCGGGTTAGGTTGGATCCGCACTGCAAGGAGCCGACCGAAACGGAGCCGCGATGCCCTTCGCCCGCCTCGCCTCAGCGACGACTCCCACCTGTCACATCGGCTTGGGCCTGGCCGCCGTGGGCCGCCCCGGTTACATCAACCTCGGCCGGGACGAGGACCTCCCCGCCGGGCGCAGCGTCGACGACCTGCGGGCCCGCAGCCACGAACTCCTCGACGCCGCCTATGCCCAGGGCGTCCGCTACTTCGACGCGGCCCGTTCCTACGGCCGCGCCGAGGAGTTCCTCGCCGACTGGCTGACGGCCCGCCCCGACGTCGACGACGTCGTGATCGGCAGCAAGTGGGGCTACACGTACACCGCCGACTGGCGCACCGACGCCGAGAAGCACGAGGTCAAGGACCACAGCCTCCAGACGTACGAGCGGCAGCGCGCCGAGACCGCCACACTCCTCGGCGATCGGCTCGACCTGTACCAGATCCACTCGGTGACCCCGGACAGCCCGGCCCTCACCGACAAGGAGCTCCACGCCAAGCTGGCCGAGGCCGCGGCGCGGGGCACCACGATCGGCTTCTCCACCAGCGGCCCCGCCCAGGCCGACGCGATCCGCGCCGCGCTCTCCGTGACCGTCGACGGCGAGCCCCTCTTCCGCACCGTGCAGTCCACGTACAACGTCCTGGAGACCTCGGCCGCCCCGGCACTCGCCGAGGCGCACGACGCCGGGCTCACGGTGATCGTCAAGGAGGGCATGGCCAACGGGCGTCTCGCCGGGCCCCACGCCCCCGAGGAGGTCAGGGCCATCGCCCAGGACGCCGGACTGGGCACCGACGCGGTCGCCCTCGCCCTCGTGCTGCGCCAGCCGTGGGCGGGCGTCGTGCTGTCCGGCGCGGCGACCACCCTCCAGCTCGCCTCCAACCTGCACGCCGCCGTCGTCGACCTCGACGACGACCAGGCGGCCCGCCTCGCCGCACTCGCCGAGGAACCGGCCGCGTACTGGGAGCGGCGCGGGCAGCTGCCCTGGCACTGACACCGACTGAACCCGCTCGAACCGAGGGCCGTGAGACGCCTGCGCCTGCAGTGAGACATAAATGTCTCACATGGGCTATGGTTGTCTCATGGCCCTCGATCGTGATCACGTACTGCGCAGCGCCGCCGCCCTGCTGACCCGCAAATCCAGCGCCACCATGGACGAGGTGGCCAAGGCGGCGGGGATCAGTCGGGCCACTCTGCACCGCCACTTCGCCGGGCGCGACGCCCTCGTCCGGGCGCTGGAGGCGCTCGGCATCGAGGAGTGCGGCAAGGCCCTGGACGCGGCCCGCCTGGACGAGGGGCCGGCGAGCGAAGCCGTACGGCGGCTCGTCGGGGAGTTCGAACCCGTCGCCGGGCTGCTCGCCTTCCTCTACGGCGAGAGCCAGCTGTTCGAGGGCGAGGGGCAGAACGAGGGCTGGGCGCGGCTCGACGCGCGCATCGCCGCGCTGTTCCGGCGCGGCCAGGAGAGCGGTGAGTTCCGTATCGACCTCACCCCCGCATGGCTCACCGAGGCGATGTACGGGCTCGTCGCCTCCGGCGCCTGGGCCGTACTCGACGGCCGGGTGGCCACCAAGGACTTCCAGTTCATGATCGTCGAGCTGCTGCTCGGCGGCGCACTACGGAGAGAGGAATCATGACCAGCACCCTGCAGCCGGCGAACACGACCGAGGCGGTGAAGCGCCCTGGCCGTTGGGCGGCGCTCGGCGTCCTCGTCCTCGCCGTGCTGCTGGTGGCCGTCGACGCCACCGTCCTCGGTCTCGCCACGCCGTACATCAGCGAGGAGCTGAAGCCCTCGGGCACCCAGCTCCTGTGGATCGGCGACGTCTACTCGTTCGTGATCGCGGGCCTGCTCGTCTCCATGGGCAGCCTCGGTGACCGCATCGGCCGCAAGAAGCTGCTGCTGATCGGCGCCACGGCCTTCGGCGCGATATCCGTGCTCAACGCCTACGCCGTGACCCCGGAGCTGATGATCCTGGCGCGGGCGTTGCTCGGTGTCGCGGGTGCCACCCTGATGCCCGCCACGCTGGCCCTGATCCGCAACCTCTTCCATGACCCGCGTGAACGCAGCCTCGCCATCGGCATCTGGGGCGCCACCGCCTCCGCCGGCACCGCGGTCGGCCCGGTGCTGGGCGGTTTCCTGCTCGAACACTTCTGGTGGGGCTCGGTCTTCCTGATCAACCTCCCGGTGATGGCCGTCCTCGTCGTCGTCGGCGCCAAGCTGCTGCCCGAGTCGCGCAACCCGGCTCCCGGTCCCTGGGACCTGACCAGCGTCGTCCTGTCGTTCGCCGGCATGATCGGTGTCGTCTACGCGGTGAAGGAGCTCGCGACCCACGGGCTGTCACCGGACGCGCTGGGTGCCGCCGCGCTCGGTGCGGGCGCCCTGTACTGGTTCGTACGGCGCCAGCTCGCGCTGCCCCAGCCGCTGCTGGAGATGCGGCTGTTCCGCAACCGCGGGTTCTCCGGAGCCGTGCTCGCCGACCTGCTGACCATCCTCGGCCTGGCCGGAGTGGTGTTCTTCCTCTCGCAGTACCTGCAACTCGTCCAGGGCAGGGGCCCGTTCGAGGCGGGACTCGCCGAACTGCCCGCCGCTGTCGGTGCGGTGGCGACCGGACTGGTGGCGGGCTCGTTCGCCCGCAGGTTCTCCGTGCGCTCCGTCGTCGCGGGCGGACTGGCGGCGGTCGGCCTGGCGCTGGCAGCGCTCACCGTGATCGACCAGTCCACCGGCTACCCGCTGATCGGTACGGCACTGCTCGTGGTCGGCGTCGGCGCGGGCTTCTCGTTCACCGTGACCGCCGACGTGATCCTCTCCAGTGTGCCCAAGGAGCAGGCGGGCGCCGCGTCCGCGGTGTCCGAGACGGCGTACGAACTGGGCGCCGCCCTCGGTATCGCCCTGCTCGGCTCCATCGTCACCGGCGTCTACCGCGGCTTCCCGGCTCCGGCGGGCACCCCGGCCGCGGCGCACGAGTCGCTGGGCGGTGCCGTAGAGGTGGCGTCGGCCCTGCCCGCGCACAACGCGGCCGCCCTCATGACAGCGGCCCGCGAAGCCTTCGTGGACGGCCTCGCGATCGCGGCGGGCCTCGGCGCAGCGGTCCTACTCACCGCATCGGTCGCAGCCTGGTTCCTCCTGCGCAACCAGAAACTGGAGAACGCCCCCACCCACTAGCGCAGCCCCGCGCCCAGAGGGGCGCGGGGAACCGCGCAATAACCACAACGAACCGGTACCCGACGAGCGACCGGCATCACGCATCAGGGGCGCGGGGAACTGCGCAAAAAACCACAACGAACCCGCAGTCAACCAACAACCCGCACCCCCACCCCCACCCCGCCCAGCGGAGCGTCAGGCCGCTTCCTTGGCCTTCGTCGCGTACATGTCCACATACTCCTGCCCCGACAACCGCATGACCTCAGCCATCACGGAGTCGGTCACGGCACGCAGCACGTACCGGTCCCGGTCCATCCCCTCGTACCGGGAGAACTCCATCGCCTCACCGAACCGCACAGTGACCCGCCGAGGCCGCGGCAACCCCGAACCCCCCGGCTGGATCTTGTCCGTACCGATCATCGCGAACGGCACCACCGGCGCACCGGTCATCAGCGTCAACCGCGCGATGCCGGTGCGCCCCCTGTACAGACGCCCGTCGGGCGACCGCGTGCCCTCCGGGTAGATGCCGAACATCCGGCCCTCCTCCAGCACGCGCCGCCCGGTCATCAGCGCGGCGACCCCGCCCCGGCCGCCGTCCCGGTCGACGGGGATCATGCCGACGCCGGTGAAGAACCAGGCCATCAGCCGGCCCTTGAATCCCTTGCCGGTGACGTACTCGTCCTTGCCGATGAAGAACACCTGCCGGTCGCACACCAGCGGCAGGATCATGGAGTCGATGAACGTGAGGTGGTTGCCGGCGAGGATCACCGGACCGTCCCCCGGGATGTGCTCCGCACCCTCCACCCGTGGGCGGAACATCAGGCGCATGATCGGTCCGAGCACTGCCTTGATGAGCGCGAAGCGGGACAACAGGCCCTCCGGTGTCAAGGGGGTTGATATGAGTCTGTGCAGGTGAGGACGATACTCGCGGTTCCCCGGGTCTCGCACATCGGGTTCACGGAGTAGATACGTACTGTTGACGTAGTTTTACCTGCGGTTGCGCCCCGTTGAGCGTTTCTACACCGGGGCCGTTCGTGTGACGGACATCGCACGCTGTCCTCGGCCGAGTACCCAGGGCCGCCCCGCCCAAGCCGACGGCACGTCAACTCACCCGCCATGCAAGGCGGCTGGAAGACATCCAGCGTCATCCGCGTGTTCCGTCCCAGGTCTCCCGTACGTCACCTCACGCCACCTACGATCGTCGCGCTTTGAAAGGTGCAGGGCGTCTGGTGGGAGGAAAGCCGTATGGGGACGCAGGAGTCGTACGAGCAGCAGGACCGGGGCACGGGACGGCGGGCGCTGCTCGGCGCCGCGGTGCTCGGAGCGGGCGGAGCGGTCCTCGGGCTGTCCGGTACGGCGGCCGCCGCCGACGCCCGGCAGGGCAGCGGCGGGCTGAAGAGCCTGCCCGTGCCGACGATCATCGGCCACCGCGGGGCCAGCGGCTACCGCCCCGAGCACACCTTCGGCTCCTACCAGCTGGCCCTCGACCTCGGTGCCGACATCGTCGAGGCCGGCGACCTGGTGCCGACCAAGGACGGTCACCTCGTCTGCCGCCACGAGCCGGAGATCGGCGGCACCACGGACGTCGCGGACCACCCCGAGTTCGCCGACCGCAAGACCACGAAGTCGCTGGACGGTGTCTCCACCACCGGCTGGTTCACCGAGGACTTCACGCTCGCCGAGCTGAAGACGCTCCGCGCCGTCGAGCGCATCCCGGCCAACCGCCCGCACAACACCCTCTACAACGGCCGCTGGGATATCCCCACCTTCGAAGAGGTCCTGAAGTGGCAGGACGAGCAGACCCGTAAGCGCGGCAAGCAGGTCTGGATCTACCCCGAGCTCAAGCACCCCACCTACTTCCGCAAGCTCGGCCTGGGCACGGAGGAGCGGGTCGCCAAGCTGCTGCGCAAGTACGGCAAGGACTGGCGGAACTCGCCGGTCATCGTGCAGTCGTTCGAGCCGACCAGCATCCAGCGCCTGAACAAGCTCATCGACAACCCCCTCGTCGTCCTGCTCTCGGGCGCCACCACCCGCCCGTGGGACTTCGTCGAGACGGGCGACCCGCGTACGGTCGCCGACCTGATCAAGCCGCAGGGTCTGCGGGAGATCGCCGGCTACGCGCAGGGCATCGGCCCGACGCTCGACCTGATCATCCCGAAGGACACGAACGGCAACCTCACCACGCCCACCACGCTCGTCGCCGACGCCCACAAGCGCGGACTGGTCCTGCACCCCTACACGATGCGCAACGAGAACCCCTTCCTCCCCACGAGCTTCCGCAAGGGGACGGACGCGGACGCCTACGGCGACGTCTTCAGCGTCTTCAAGACGTACTTCGCCACCGGCATCGACGGTGTCTTCACCGACAACGCCGACACCGGGGTGCTGGCCCGCGAGGACTTCGTCAACAGCTGAGCGACAGGCCCCGATGGGGTGACAGGCGGCCGCCCGGGCAACCCCTTGCCCGGGCGGCCGCGTCGTGTCGCATATGACACACGACCTGGTCACCGTCCTGCGCCCGTTGCTGACCGCCGAGGCCTCGGCCGAGGCGCACGCCTCCGGAACCGAGCCGGGCGACCTGGAACAGGCCGTCTGGCTCCGCCTCCTGGAGCGCCTCGACTCCGACGGCCCACCGGTGGACCCGCAGGGGTGGCTGCGCCGGGCCGTTCGCTCCGAGGCGCGCCGTACGCGCCGTACGACCCGCCGGGAACGGCGATACGAGGACGAGGCCGCCGGGCCCGCCGAACTCGCCGGACTCACCGAGCCCGCCGACGACCGCGACCGGGGCCACGAGCAACTGGCCCTCGCCGCCGCCCGCCGCCGTGCCCTGTATGCGGCGGTGCGCCGGCTGCCCGGCCGCTGTCCGCGGCTGCTCGCGGCACTCCTGTCCCCTCGGGACCTTACGTACCGTGAGATCGCGAGTGAGTTGGGTATCTCACAGGGGAGTCTTGGGCCGGAACGCTCCAGATGTCTGGGATGTCTGCGTCGTTTGCTTGTCGCGGAGGTTGCGGCCCGGGAACCGCGGGGATAGGAGTGAGGGACAACAGGCGACAGGTGAGCGGGAGGCGTGCACACATGGGCATGAGCGTGACCATCTCCGTGGCGACCGAGCAGGATGCCGAACAGATCTTCAGGCTGCAGTACCTGTGCTTCCAGAGTGAGGCCGCTCTGTACGGCAACTACCGCATCGAGCCGCTCGTGCAGCCGCTCGACTCGGTCCGCGAAGAGATCACGGCCGACTGTGTGTTCGTGGCCCGGCTGGGCGACGAGGTGGTCGGGTCCGTCCGGGGCGCCATCAGCGAGGACGGCGCCGCGTCCATCGGCAAGCTCTGCGTCCACCCGCGCCTCCAGGGCCACGGGATCGGCGCCCGCCTCCTCCGCGCGGCCGAGTCGGCCCTCGCCGAGGAACGGGGCGCCACGAGGTTCCGCCTCCACACGGGCCACCGCAGCGAGGGGAACCTGCGCCTGTACCGGCGAGTGGGCTACGAGACGGTGGGCACATCGAAGGGTCAGGACGGCGTACCGATGATCGTCCTGGAGAAGTCGGTACAGGCGGGTTCGTACGCGGCGACGGCCTAGCGCGTAAGGGGTGCGGGGAACTGCGCGACAAGCCAAGAACAACCTGCAGCCGCCCGATCACCCAAGGCGGCACCCTCTATCGCGCCCCCTTCCGCAACCAGTACATGGCCGACAAGGGCAGCAGCACGGGAATGAACAAGTACCCCAGCCCATAGTCGGACCACACGGTCGCGTCGGGAAAAGCAGACGGCTCAACCAAGGTCCACGTCCCCACGGTCAGCACGCCCAACAGCTCGGCGGCGCAGCACACCAACGCCGCCTTGCGGGCCGTCTCCCCACCCCGCACCAGCGAGTACGTGATGAACCCGTAGACGAGCCCCGCGACAGCCGAGAGCGAGTACGCGAGGGGCGCGTGCTCGAACTCGGTGGAGATCTGCACCACCGAGCGCGACACCGCGCCGACGACCATCACGCCGTACAACCACACGAGCAGCATCCCCGGCCCCTTGATGAGCCGCGTCCGCTGCGGACGCTCCTGCGCGGTCGTCATCTCAGCCTCCCCAGATGTCGTAGAGCCGCACTTGGAGCACGGCCAGCACCACACCGCCGGCCGCGACGGTCACGCTGCCCCAGCGGGTGCGTTCGGCGAGCGACATGAAGCCGGCCACCGGAACGCAGGCCAGGGCCCCGAGCAGGTAGGCCACGAAGATCGTGGTGCCCTGCTCCGGCTTCTCGCCGCGCGCCAGCTGCACGATGCCGACCACCAGCTGCACCAGGGCCAGCAGCGACACCACGGCCATCCCGATGAAGTGCCAGTCCTTGGTCGGCTGGTCGCGGTAGGCCGCCCAGCCGCACCAGGCGGCCAGCAGCAGCGCGGCGACGGCGGTCGCCACGGTCAGGGCATCAAGCATGCCGTGACCCTATTACGGGCCAAAAGCCCTGGTGCCCTCGCCCCCGGCCTCCCCGCGGCGGGCCTCACCGCCGGTGCCACCGCCGGTGCCACCGCCGGTCCCGCAGCCGGCGTGGCCATCGTGGCGTTGACCACAACCCGTCAAGTCCGCACGCCGCCCACCGACCCCTCGGACCAGGGCCGAAGGCCACGACAGCCCCGTCCATGACTGTCCATCATGTGGACAACGGGTGCCGTGTCAGGACCGTAGGTCTGGTTTACTGATCGCATGACCACGACGAGCTGCCGCATCCCTGCGACCGAGGCGACCCTGACGCCCGGTGCTCGTTGTCTGTGTCGAATGTGCGCCTTCTAGAGGGCCCCCGCATCACTCCCGAGTCTCGCGCCCCGAAGCGAGCCGCTGTGGCATGTCCGTACGCCGTTCGCCGTACATGACGCAATGCCCCGCCCCCACGGCCTGACAGACGTGGGGCACCCCCTTGCGCACCTGTTCCCCTCCGTGCCCGGGCACACCCACGCCCGCGCACTCGACAGTGATGGAAACCCAGTGATCACCACATCAGGCCTCACCAAGGTCTACCGCTCGCGCGGCCGTGAGGTCACCGCCCTCGACGGCGTCGACCTCCACGTCCGCGAAGGCGAGGTGTACGGCGTCATCGGCCAGTCGGGCGCCGGCAAGTCCTCGCTGATCCGCTGCGTCAACCTGCTGGAGCGACCCACCTCCGGGACGGTCACCGTCGCCGGGCGGGACCTCACGGCCCTGACCGGACGCGGACCGCGCGCAGGCCGGGAACTCCGCGCCGCGCGCAGCCGGATCGGCATGGTCTTCCAGCACTTCAACCTGCTGTCCACGCGCACCGTCCAGGACAACGTCGAACTCCCGCTGGAGATCCTCGGAAAGTCGGGCAAGGAGCGTTCCCGCAAGGCGCTCGAACTCCTCGACCTCGTCGGCCTCACCGACCAGGCGAAGGCGTACCCGGCCCAGCTCTCCGGCGGCCAGAAGCAGCGCGTCGGCATCGCCCGCGCCCTCGCCGGCGACCCGAAGGTGCTCCTGTCCGACGAGGCGACCAGCGCCCTCGACCCGGAGACCACCCGGTCCATCCTCCAGTTGCTGCGCGACCTGAACCAGCAGCTCGGGCTCACCGTCCTGCTCATCACGCACGAGATGGACGTCGTGAAGTCCGTCTGCGACTCGGCAGCCCTCATGGAGCAGGGCCGCATCGTCGAGTCCGGCACCGTCAGCGACCTCCTCGCGACCCCCGGCTCCGAGCTGGCCGCGGCCCTCTTCCCGGTCGGCGGAGACGCCTCCGGGGACGACCGCACCGTCGTCGACGTCACCTTCCACGGCGAGGCGGCCACCCAGCCCGTCATCTCGCAGCTCTCGCGCACCTACAACATCGACATCTCGATCCTCGGCGCGGCCATCGACACCGTCGCCGGCAAGCAGATCGGCCGTATGCGCATCGAACTGCCCGGCCGCTACGAGGACAACGTCGTACCGATCGGCTTCCTGCGCGAACAGGGCCTGCAACTCGACGTCCTGGGCCGCGAACAGCAGCCCGCGCCGGTGAAGGAAGGTGCCGCCAAGTGACCTGGTCGGAAATGCAGCCCCTGCTGGAACAGGCCTGTTGGGACACCCTCTACATGGTCGGCTGGTCCACCCTCATCGCGGTCGTCGGCGGCCTGCCGCTCGGCGTGCTGCTCGTGCTGACCGACCGCGGTGGACTCCTTCAGAACGTCGTCGCCAACAAGGTCATCGGGCAGGTCGTGAACGTGGCCCGCTCGATGCCGTTCATCATCCTCATGGTGGCGCTGATGACGTTCACGCGCTGGATCACGGGAACGACCATCGGCCGCGAGGCCGCCATCGTGCCGCTCGCCATCGGGGCGATCCCCTTCTTCGCGCGCCTCGTCGAGACGGCCGTCCGCGAAGTGGACCACGGGCTCGTCGAGGCCGTGCAGGCCATGGGCGGCAACACCTGGACGATCGTCCGCAAGGTCCTCGTACCGGAGTCCCTGCCGTCCCTGATCGCCAGCACCACCACCACGATCGTCGCGCTCATCGGCTACTCGGCGATGGCGGGCACGGTCGGCGCGGGCGGCCTCGGCGACATCGCCATCCGCTACGGCTACCAGCGCTTCGAGACCGGGCTCATGTGGATCACCGTGGCGATCCTCGCCGTCGTCATCTCGCTCATCCAGTTCGCCGGCGACTACGCGGCCCGCGGGCTGCACCGGCGCGGCGGACGCTCGGGCCCCGCCCCGAGGCTGCGGCTGCTGAAGTCCAAGGAGCCCGCGACCGCGAACGTCGGCAAGGCCACCTGAGGGCTTCCCCGGACTCCCCGCCCGCCCACCCGTCGCCCGACCACCGCCCCTCAACGAGGGCGCTCCGCGCCGACACCCCTCACTCGGGGTCGCACCACCAAGAAGGAAAGGCACTTTTCGTGCGTAACACCGCCAAGCTCACCACCGCCGTCCTCGCCGCCGGAGCCCTCACCCTCGGGCTCACCGCCTGCGGTGCGGGCAACGACTCCGGCTCCGCCGACGGCCCGCTGATCGTCGCCGCGAGCCCCACCCCGCACGCCGAGATCCTCACCTACGTCAAGGACAACCTGGCGAAGAAGGCGGGACTCGACCTGGAGGTCAAGGAGTTCACCGACTACGTCACGCCGAACACGGCGACGGAGGACGGCTCCGTGGGCGCCAACTACTTCCAGAACAAGCCGTACCTCGACGACTTCAACAAGAAGAACGGCACCCACATCGTGCCCGTCGTCACGGTCCACCTGGAGCCCCTCGGCCTCTACTCGAACAAGGTCAAGAAGGCCGGCGACCTGAAGAGCGGCGCTACCGTCGCCGTCCCCAACGACACCGTCAACGAGGGACGCGCCCTGAAGCTGCTCGCCGCGAACGGCCTCATCACCCTCAAGGACGGCGCGGGCAACTCGGCGACCCCCTCGGACATCGCCAAGAACCCCAAGAACCTCAAGTTCAAGGAGCTGGAGGCGGCCCAGACCCCGCGCTCCCTGGACGACGTGGACGCCGCGGTCGTCAACGGCAACTACGCCCTGGAGTCCGACCTGTCGCCCGCCGACGACGCCCTCGTCCTGGAGAACGCCAAGAACAACCCCTACGGCAACTTCCTCGCCGTCAAGGAAGGCCAGGAGAAGGACCCGCGGGTGAAGAAGCTCGCCAAGCTCCTCACCTCCGACGAGGTCAGGAAGTTCATCGAGACCAAGTACGCCAACGGGTCCGTGCTCCCCTCCTTCTGATCCTTCTGATCCTTTTGAGGTTCCGACAGAGCGTGCCTGCTGACGTACCACGTCACCGCGCGGGGTCCACTCCTCACCGGGTGTGGACCCCGCGCGTGCGGTTGAGTGCTTTCATGCTGCATGCTGGGCAGTTCAGCAGGCCCGAAGGTTTCCGAAGGTTACGGAGCGGCGCATGACTACCACCTTCCCCGACATCTCCATCAGCACGGAGCGGTTGGTGCTGCGCCCCTTCGACGAGGACGACGTCCAGGCCCTCGCCGAGATGATGAACGACGAGCAGGTCATGGCCTGGACGGACGTCAACCAGCCCTTCACCGAGGACAGCGCCCGCACCTGGATCACCGAGTACGCGCCCGCCGAACGCACCGAGGGCCGGGGACTGGACCTCGCCGTCACCGAGTTCCTGACCCAGCGTCCGGTCGGCATCATCCAGCTGACCAAGACCAACTGGCACGTGCGGTCCGCGGAACTGTCGTACGTCATCGCCCCCTGGGCCCGCGGCGAGGGCTACGCCTCCGAAGCGGCGCTCGCCACCGCCCAGTGGCTGTTCCGGGACCAGAAGTTCGAGCGCATCGAACTCCGTACGGCCGCCGACAACACCGCCTCCCAGCAGGTCGCCCAGAAGATCGGCTGTATCAGCGAGGGCGTCCTGCGCAACGCGTGTATAGCGCGCACCCGCACCGAGGAGGGCTGGATCGAGGTCCGCACGGACTACATCGTCTGGAGCCTCCTGCCCGAGGACATCGAAGGCGTCAGCGAGGAACTGGCCGACAGCGGTGGCTTCACCGAGTTCTCGAACTGGAACTGATTCCTCGATCTCCTGGGACCGGCCGGTCCCCCGACTGCCCAGGCGGCACCAGCACGGCGGGGCGCAGGGCATGGACACCGCCCTTTCCGGTACTTCCCGCCTCGATGACGTACGACGACGTACCGCGGCCACCACCGTCCCGGCCCCGTGCCGTACGACCTGCGCGGCGCCCCCGAGCCCGACCAGGTACCCTCACGGAGCCCGTGCCCGGGCTGCATCTGACGATCTGCGCGAACCCTGGAGACTGACGACGATGGCCGACCGCGTCACGGTGATCGGCTGGGACGGCTCGCCGCTGACCGCCGCGGCGCGCTCCGCCCTCGGCGCCGCCACGCTCGTCGCCGGCGCGGCCCACCACCTGGCGCTCGCCGAAGTGCCCCCGCACGCAGAGCGCATCCGCCTCGGCAGCGTCGCCCTCGCCGCCCGCCGCATCGCCGGCCACCGCGGCACCGCCGTCGTCCTCGCCGACGGGGACCCGGGCTTCTTCGGAGTCGTCCGCACCCTGCGCGCCCCCGAGTACGGCCTGGAGGTCGAGGTCGTCCCCGCCGTCTCGTCCGTCGCCGCCGCCTTCGCCCGCGCCGGCATGCCCTGGGACGACGCGCAGGTGGTCGTCGCGCATCGCCGCACCCTGCGCCGCGCGGTGAACGTGTGCCGCGCCCACACCAAGGTCGCCGTCCTCACCTCACCCGGTGCGGGACCCGCCGAACTCGGCCTGCTCCTTGAGGGAATCCACCGCACCTTCGTCATCTGCGAGGAGCTCGGCACCGAACGCGAACAGGTCACCGTCCTGACCTCCGACAAGGCAGCCGACCACACCTGGCGCGACCCGAACCTCGTCATCGTCATGGGCGGCCCGGTCACGGCAGGCGAGGGCGGCGGCTGGATCGCCGGACGCGACCCCGGTGCCGAACCGCGCGGCTGGGCGCTGCCCGCCGACGAGTACGGCGGCGACCTGGGCGAGGGCGAGACCGACCTGCTGCGCGCGGCCCAACTCGCGCGCCTCGGACCGCGCGTGGGCGACCTCGTGTGGGACATCGGCTGCGGCAGCGGGGCTTTCGCGACCGAGGCCGCGCGCTGCGGCGCCGCCGTCATCGCTGTGGACCGCACTCCCTACGCCTGCGGCCGCACGGCCGTCGCCGCCCGGCGCTTCGGCCTCCAACTGCAAGTGGTGCACGGCACCGCACCCCACATCCTGGAAAACCTCCCCGAACCCGACGTCGTCCGCGTCGGCGGTGGGGGAGCACCGGTGGTCTCCGCCGTCGCCGACCGCCGCCCGCAGCGCATCGTCACGCACGCGGCCACCCGCGATGCCGCCGAGCTCATCGGCCGGGACCTCGCCGAACACGGGTACGAGGTCCAGTGCGCCCTCGTGCAGTCCGTCGAACTCGACACGCGGGCCTGGACGGAGAAGGAACGGAGTGTCGCGTTCCTGCTCACGGGGGAACTGGGGCGGCGCGAAGCCTCCCGCTGAAGGGCGGTCGGCGAGCGGCGAAAGGGCGGCCGTCCGGACCTTCCCTGTGATCCTGTTGTCGTACCGGCGCGGTAGGCTGGCCGATCGTTGTACCGCACTCGGGCGTCCGGTGGTTCGTAGGCCAATGTCCGGAAAGCGCGCCCGTTTTGGGGCGGGTCGTGGTACGGCGGAACCGGAGGGCGCGCAACGTGGCGCAGTCCACAGCGGACCGTCGCGGATCAAGCTGTCGCGACGGCGGGGCGACCGCGACAATAGCCAGTCAGTGGCTTTGTCGACTTGAACGTGAGTCGTCTCGTGCCGCTGGGCACGCATGCTCGTTCTCCACTGTGGGGCGGTCGGTGCGCCGTTCCGGGCCAGCTGGCGAAGAGCACTACCAACGGGCGAGGGGTTACGCATGACCGACACCGGCCAGGTCCCGGGCGAGGGACTGCCGGAGAACGCAGGCATGGTGGAGCAGCCGGGCGTCCACGCGCCGGGTGCGTACACCTACCTCTCCGAGACCGAGACCGCCGCCGAGGAAGAAGAGCTGCTGCTGCCGGGCGCGCAGGGCGCGTGGGGCCACGATGTGCCGCAGTCGGCCCCGGAGCACGTCACCCAGGTCGTCCATGAGCCGGGCCCCCACGAGACCGACGGCCGGGACAGCGGTGCCGTGGACGTGAGCGCCGTCCGCGCCCCCGGTCCAAGTGCCGTCGCACCCGAGGCAGCCGCCACGGCACAGGAACCCGGCGCCCTCCGCGCGCCGGTCGCCACGGCTGTCCCGCAGCCGCCTGTGGCCCGCCGCCCGCTGCATCTCGGCCCGCCGATCCCCAACGGCGCTGCCAGCCCGGTCCGTTCCCTCGCCGACCGAGGTCCCGCCGGCGCCCCGCTCCCGCCCGGCGCCGTCCGCCAGGCCCCGCAGCCCGGAACAGGCCCGGAGTACCTCGACACGCCGCAGCACACCGAAGCCGTACCCCGGGCCGCGTCGCCCTGGGTGGCCGTACCGGTGACGTCCTCGCTGACCACCGGGGTTCCGGAGGCCGCAGTGGGCGTGGAACCGGTGCCGTCCACCGCGGCGCCTGTCGAGAGCACGCCCGGTGGAGCCGTGCCCGCGGAGGGGACGGTTGCAGAAACGGTCGTCCCGGAGACCGGGCAGGTGCCGGCGACGGGGGAGGTGCTGACGCCCCAGGCCCCCGAGCTCGTGCACAACCCCGACGCCCTGGACGGCTCCCTGGACCCTTCGGTCCCCGACCCGAACGCGTTCGCGGTGGCCGAGGCCCCCCAGGTGACCGACGGCGCGCTTCCGCCCGCCGAGACTCCGGCGCAGGACCAGTCGGCCGAAGTGCAGGACCAGGTCGTCGCGGAGCAGGTCGTACCGGAGCAGCCCGCTGTGGCGGCGCCCCAGCCGCTCCCGCTCCCGGGCCCGCAGCCGGTACAGGAGGTGGCTGAGGCCGAGGAGCTCGCGCCCCAGGAGCCGACGGACGCGGGGGGTGCCCCGGTCGCGGCCCAGCCGCAGCCCACCGAGCAGGGCGCTCAGCCCGCCGATCCGGCCGCCCACATCGCGGACGCCGCGTCCCAGATCCCGGAGATGGCCTCCCAGGACGTCGCCGAACGCACTGCGGACCCTGCGGACCTGGTGGCTCAGACGGAGACTCCTCAGACGGAAACTCCTCAAACGGAGCAGGCGGAGATCCTGCCGCAGACGGAGGGCACGCCTCAGGAGGAGACCGCGCCGCAGGCGGAGACCGCACCGCAGCCCGAGGCGGTGCCGCAGGTCGAGGCGATGCCCCAGGCTGACGCTCCGCACCCCCTCGCCGCCGAAGCCGCGCCCGCTCCCGAGGAACCGCTGCCCGCGCCCGCCACGCCGGAGCAGCCCGTCCAGCAGGCCGAGCCCGTCCAGCAGGCTGAGCCCACTCAGCAGACAGAGCCCATCCAGCAGACCGAGCCCGCTCCGCAGCCCCTGCCCGTTCCGGAACCGGCCCCCGCCCCCGCCATGGACCAGGCCCCTTCGGCCGAGCCCACTGCGCCCGAGCCGCTGCACGCGGTGTCGGCCGCAGCGACCGCGCAGGGTGAGGCAGCCCCGCAGGATGCCGCGGGCGAGGAGCCGCCCACCGGGCAGGTGGCCCCCGTCGAGGGCCCGGCGCCCACCTCGCCGCACGCCGCGGCCGCGCCGCTCCCCGCCGAGGAGCAGCCCGCACAGGCTCCGGAGCCGCAGTCCCCGGCCGCGGCCGAGGAGCAGGCCGAGCCCGTCCAGGCTCAGGACGCGCCCGTCCGGCCCGAGGACCAAGCCGCCGACGTCGCACAGGCTCCGGAGCACCCCCAGCTCCACGAGAGCGCCCAGCCGCCGGTCGCCGTCGTACCCACCGCCCCCGCACCGGAGGAGGCCGCGGTCGCCGAAGAGCCCACGGCACAGGTGACGGCCGAGGAGCCGCCCGCGGCAACCGTGGAAGAGGCGCCCCCCGCAGCCGACCCCGAGCCGCAGGACTCGACCGACCCGGAGGCCGGGCCCGAGCTCGGCGAGGAGACGCGGGCCTCCGTCCCGGACGAGCCCCTCGCCGTCTCATCGGTCCCGGAATCAACTCCGCAATCCGCTCCGCCTGCTGCCCCGGAACCGGAGACGCCCTCCATCGTCACGGTCCCGGCCCCCCGTGAACCCGAGGCGTCCGTCACCCCCGTGGCCCCCGCCGGGCCGGAGGTTCCCGCCGAACCCCAGGTGCCCACGACGGAGTCGCCCACTCCGGAACCGCTCGCGGCGGACGCGGAGCCCGAGCCCGATGTCGTACAGCACGCGGAGGACCTGGACACCAGGGTCGCCGACCAGGAAGAGAGCAAGGTCGCCGTGGGAGAAGTCAGAGAGTCCACGGGCCCCGCCGCACCCGGCTACGCGGACTCCGAGCGTGAGGCCGTCCTGCGGGTGATGCGCGAACGACGCGACATCCGCAACGGCTTCCGCAGCGACCCGATCCCGCACGACGTGCTGCTGCGCGTCCTGGAAGCTGCCCACACGGCTCCGTCCGTCGGCCACTCGCAGCCCTGGGACTTCGTCGTCATCCGCTCGGCCGAGACCCGCCGCACGATGCACGAACTGGCCCAGCGCCAGCGCGAGGCGTACGCGAAGTCGCTGCCCAAGGGGCGGGCGAAGCAGTTCAAGGAACTGAAGATCGAGGCGATCCTCGACACCCCGGTGAACATCGTCGTCACCGCCGACCCGACCCGGGGCGGCCGCCACACCCTCGGCCGTCACACGCAGCCCCAGATGGCCCCGTACTCCTCCGCGCTCGCGGTCGAGAACCTGTGGCTCGCCGCCCGCGCCGAGGGCCTCGGAGTCGGCTGGGTCAGCTTCTTCGACGAGCGCGAGATGGTGCGCGCCCTGGGCCTGCCCGAGCACCTGGAGGTCGTGGCGTACCTGTGCGTCGGGTACGTCGACGAGTTCCCGGAGGAGCCCGAGCTGCTGCAGGCGGGCTGGTCCAAGCGCCGCCCGCTGTCCTGGGTCGTCCACGAGGAGACGTACGGCCGCCGCGCCCTCCCCGGTGAGGAGCCGCACGACCTGCTCGCCGAGACCGTCGCCGGTATCCGCCCGCTGGACGCCAAGGCACTCGGCGAGGCGTGGGAGCGGCAGAAGCGCATGACGAAGCCCGCGGGCGCGCTCGGCATGCTGGAGATCATCTCGGCCCAGCTGTCCGGCCTGTCCCGCCAGTGCCCGCCGCCGATCCCGGAGCCCGCGGCCGTCGCGATCTTCGCGGGTGACCACGGCGTGCACGCCCAGGGCGTGACCCCCTGGCCGCAGGAGGTGACGGCCCAGATGGTCGCCAACTTCCTCGGCGGGGGAGCGGTCTGCAACGCCTTCGCGGGCCAGGTGGGCGCCGAGGTCTGCATCGTGGATGTCGGCGTGGCCTGCGAACTCCCCTCCACCCCCGGTCTGCTGCCGCGCAAGGTCCGCGCGGGCACGGCCGACATGACGACCGGCCCCGCGCTGACCCGCGAGGAGGTCAAGCAGGCCATCGAGGTCGGCATCGAGACGGCCCGCGACCTGGTGGCCGCGGGCAACAAGGCCCTGCTGACGGGCGAGATGGGCATCGCGAACACGACCGCGTCCGCCGCCCTGATCTCGGTCTTCACGGACACGGACCCCTCCGAGGTCACGGGCCGTGGCACGGGTATCAACGACGAGACGCTGGCCCGCAAGACCGAGGTGGTCCGCCGCGCCATCGAGCTCCACCAGCCCGACCCGGCCGACCCCATCGGCGTCCTCGCGGCGTTCGGCGGCCTGGAGCACGCGGCGATGGTGGGCCTGCTCCTCGGCGGCGCCTCCCTCCGTACGCCGGTGATCCTCGACGGCGTCAGCGCGGGCGCCGCCGCCCTCGTGGCCCGCGCCATCGCCCCCGAGGTCCTGGCCGCCTGCATCGCCGGCCACCGCAGCGCCGAACCCGGCCACGTGGCGGCCCTGAAGAAGCTCGGCCTCCGCCCCCTGGTCGACCTCGACCTCCGCCTCGGCGAGGGCACGGGCGCGCTCCTCGCCCTGCCGATGGTCCAGAGCACGGCGAGGGCGATGCACGAGGTGGCGACGTTCGACTCGGCGGGGGTAACGGAGAAGTAGGCGACAGGAGCCCGGAACGTTCGTTCCGGGCCCATTCGCACACGGGCCCGCACCCGACAACGGCGCATCCGACCCAGCAGGGGGGGCCGGGGGCGGAGCCTCCGGTTTCGGGAAGGGGTGGGCTTGGGGAGAGAAACCCCACCCCACCCCGGCCACCCACCATCCCCGCCCATAAAATCCGCACGTCAGAGCCGCTCCAAAGCCGCAGCGCGCCCACCCCTAATGAGCCCCGCAGGGAGCCGCACCCCCATGGCCGAACACCCCGCCTACCCCGTAGGCCTCCGCCTCACCGGCCGCCGAGTGGTCGTCCTCGGCGGCGGCCAGGTCGCCCAGCGCCGCCTCCCGGCCCTCATCGCCGCGGGCGCTGCCGTCCGCCTCGTGTCCCCCGAAGCGACACCCTCCGTCGAGGCGATGGCGGACGCGGGCGAGATCACCTGGGAGAGGCGTCCCTACGCGGACGGCGACCTCGCCGACGCCTGGTACGCCCTCATCGCCACCAGCGACCCCGAGGCGAACACCAGGGCCTCGGCCGAGGCGGAGGCGCACCGCGTCTGGTGCGTACGCTCCGACAACGCCGACGCGGCCACGGCCTGGACCCCCGCCACCGGCCACAGCGAGGGCGTCACGGTCGCGGTCCTCACCACCCGCGCCCAGGGCCGCGACCCCCGCCACACCGCGGCCATCCGCGACGCGGTGGTGGAGGGCCTCCGCGACGGAACCCTTGTGGCGCCCCACCACCGCACCCGCACCCCGGGCGTCGCCCTCGTCGGCGGTGGCCCCGGCGACCCGGACCTGATCACCGTGCGCGGCCGCCGCCTCCTCGCCGAGGCCGACGTCGTCATCGCGGACCGCCTCGGCCCGCGCGACCTGCTCGCCGAACTCCCGCCGCACGTCGAGGTGATCGACGCGGCGAAGATCCCGTACGGCCGCTTCATGGCGCAGGAGGCGATCAACAACGCGCTCATCGAGCACGCGAAGCAGGGGAAGTCCGTGGTCCGCCTGAAGGGCGGCGACCCGTACGTCTTCGGTCGCGGCATGGAGGAGCTCCAGGCGCTCGCCGAAGTCGGCATCCCCTGCACGGTCGTGCCCGGCATCTCCAGCTCCATCTCGGTCCCGGGAGCGGCCGGTATCCCGGTCACTCACCGGGGTGTGGCGCACGAGTTCACGGTGGTCAGCGGCCACGTGGCCCCCGACGACGAGCGTTCGCTGGTCGACTGGGCGTCGCTCGCCAAGCTGACGGGCACGCTCGTGATCCTCATGGGCGTAGACAAGATCGGCCGCATCGCCGAGACCCTGGTCGCCAACGGCAAGGCGGCCGACACCCCCGTGGCCCTCGTCCAGGAGGGCACGACGGCAGCCCAGCGCCGCGTCGACGCGACGCTCGCCTCGGTCGCTGAGACCGTCCGCAGCCAGGACGTGAAGCCCCCGGCGGTCATCGTCATCGGTGAGGTCGTGAAGGTGGGTCCGGAAGCGGCTCCGGCGACGCACTCGCCGGCATCCGAGTAACCCCGGGTAACACAACCCGTTCCAAGCCGTTGGCACCGCACCCAGGACAAGGCAGTATCACCCTGTGGCCGATCTCATCACCGTTGAGGACCCCGACGACCCGCGCCTGCGCGACTACACCGGCCTGACCGACGTGGAGTTGCGCCGCAAGCGCGAGCCCGCCGAGGGCCTGTTCATCGCCGAGGGCGAGAAGGTCATCAGACGGGCCAAGGAAGCGGGCTACGAGATGCGGTCGATGCTGCTCTCGGCCAAGTGGGTCGACGTCATGCGGGACGTCATCGACGAGCTCCCGGCCCCGGTGTACGCGGTGAGCCCGAAGCTCGCCGAGCAGGTCACCGGCTACCACGTGCACCGCGGCGCCCTCGCCTCCATGACGCGCAAACCGCTGCCGACGGCCGGCGAACTCCTCCGGACCACCCGCAGGGTCGTGGTCATGGAGTCGGTCAACGACCACACCAACATCGGCGCGATCTTCCGCTCGGCCGCCGCCCTCGGCATGGACGCCGTCCTGCTCTCGCCCGACTGCGCCGACCCCCTCTACCGCCGCAGCGTGAAGGTCTCCATGGGCGCGGTCTTCGCCGTCCCTTACGCCCGTCTGGAGACCTGGCCGAAGAGTCTGGAGTCCGTCCGCGAGGCCGGCTTCGCGCTCCTCGCGCTCACCCCCGACGAAAAGGCCAAGACCCTCGACGAGACGGCCCCGCACCGGATGGACCGGGTCGCCCTCATGCTCGGCGCCGAGGGCGACGGCCTCTCCACCCAGGCACTGGTGGCGGCCGACGAATGGGTCCGCATCCCCATGGCCCACGGCGTCGACTCCCTCAACGTGGGAGCGGCGGCAGCGGTCGCGTTCTACGCGGTGGCGACGGGACGACCACAGGCCTGAGGGGGCTCGGGTCCGCGCCCCGCAGGGGCGCGGGGAACTGCGCGAGAAACCACGATGAACCCGCGCCGGTCAACGACCCGCAGTCCCGAGCGCTCCTCTGCCCGTCAAGACGTCAGCCGCTCTCAATCGTCGACGCGTACCGCGCGGTCATCAACTCGCCCCGCAACGGTTCGTACGACTGTTCCTTCCGTTGTTCCTTCCGTACCCCCCCGTCCTCCAGCCCTCGCGACGGCCCCTGGCACCCCTGTGCCGCCGCGATGCCAAGGGCCACAAGCAGCGTCACCACGACGAACACGATGAGCCGCTGCCGCAGCAGCCGCGGGTTGGCGGGCCGCCGACCGGTCCCGTTGGTACGCGGCGCCGGCCGGCCGCCGCGGGGCACGGGACGACCGCCGGACCGGGTGGTGTTGCGCGCAGGCGCGGGACGCGCCCCCGATCCAGGTCCCGCCGGCCGCCGGCCGCCGGTCCCGGGTGACGAGCCGCCCGTACGGGACCCGCCTCCCGTACGCGGCAAGGGCGTTCCCTGCGCGCTCTGCGGTCGCCGCTGGGTGCGCTGCTCGACGTGCTGCTCCGCGAGCCGCCCGGACGACGACCGGTCGGGAGAGGTGCGCGGCGCGGGCGGACGGACATCGGCGAGCCCCTGTGACTCGCGCGCGGCGATCTCCTTCAGCCGCAGCGACAGTTGAAGGGTGCTGGGCCGCTCCTCCGGATCCTTCGCGAGGCACGCGCGGATGAGCGGAGCCAGGGCGTCCGGCACACCGTTCAGCTGCGGCTCCTCGTGCACCACCCGGTACAGCATGACCTCGGAACTGCCGTGCCCGAAGGGCGAGTCGGCGGTCGACGCGTACGCGAGGGTCGCGCCGAGCGAGAAGACATCGGTCGCCGGAGTGACGGCCGCGCCGCGCACCTGCTCGGGCGCGAGGAACCCGGGCGACCCGACGGCCGTACCGACGTGCGTCAGGGTGGAGGCACCCGTGGCCCAGGCGATCCCGAAGTCGATGATCCGCGGCCCCTTGGGGGAGAGCAGGATGTTGGACGGCTTCAGGTCACGGTGGACGACACCCGCCTCGTGCACGGCGACGAGCCCCTCGGAGAGGGCGGCCCCGACCGCCGCGATGTCGGCGGCGGACAGCGGCCCCTCGCCGGCGACCTTGTCGTGCAGGGAGGGCCCGGGAACGTACTGCGTGGCGAACCACGGCCGTTCCGCGTCCAGGTCCGCGGCGACCAGCCGGGCCGTGCAGCCGCCCCGGATCCGCCGAGCTGCCCCTACCTCCCGCGCGAAGCGCGACCGGAACTCCTGATCCTCTGCCAGGTCAGGCCGGATCACCTTCAGTGCGACCCGTTGCCCCCGCTTGTCGGAGCCCAGGTAGACAACGCCCATGCCGCCCGCGC
Organism: Streptomyces sp. NPDC046862; assembly: GCF_040704615.1. Taxonomy (NCBI): domain Bacteria; kingdom Bacillati; phylum Actinomycetota; class Actinomycetes; order Kitasatosporales; family Streptomycetaceae; genus Streptomyces; species Streptomyces sp. NPDC046862. The sequence goes on from NZ_JBEYXP010000030.1 coordinate 140,784, forward strand.
CCAGCCGTCTGTGCAGCCTGAACGAGCCGACGACGCGCGGGTCCTCGCGCCTCAGGCGCATCATCGCCATGTTCATCCCCGCTGCCCGGTCCGTGTGACGTGGCACAGCTTACGTTTCCACACCCGGGTCCGCGCAGAGGCCGCGCCCTCTCGGCCCGATCGATTGTCAGTGCCGGGTGGGAAACTTGAAAGGTGGTCAGGGAACAGGAGTTCGGGCGCGCCTTGGGTTGCCCGTGATCCCAACCACCCGTCACAGAAGGGGGATTGAACCCGTGAAGGGTGATCGTGTGGAGATAGTCGTGGACGCAGGTGACACGACGCGCACATACGAGGTGGTGGCGAGCCGGGCGGGCCGTCGGGTGGAGACCGCGGTGCGCAGAGGTGTGGTGGAAGTGAGCGAAGTCACGCGCAACGGCTCGGTGGTGCGCACGGCCCGCTTCATGGCGAACCGGGTGCTGGCCCTCGTCGAGCAGCCTGTCCCTCGGGAGGACATCTCGGAACAGGCGGGGCACACCGGGCGTCCCCTCCGGGAAGACCCTGAGTCCTAGGTCCTCGTCTCCACCCAGGGGAGTACATCGCAGGTCATGGCTCATCCTCGGGGAGGCCCGGCAATCGGTACGAGGGCATGACGACCGGTACCCGTCGCGCGCCTAGATTTGAGGTCAAGCGGCGGGTGCAGCACTCGTCCCCCGAGGTCAGACACCCGCCGCTGCCAACGACAAGCACACACAGGTCAGGAGAGGGACCATGGCCCACACGGCACCGCGGACGATGGTCCGCACGCAGGGGCGCAAGGCGTACGCCGCCGCGTTCCGTACCCGTCGCCAGGGCCGCCGCCACCCGCTGGTGGCGACCGCGATGGTCCTTCCCCTGGCGGCCCTGCTCGTGTACGCCTTCGGCGGCTGGGAGGCAGTGGTCACACAGGCGTCGTCCGTGGGAGTGATGCTGGGGCGCTGAGCGGCGACCCCAGGCCCGGAAGAGCGGTCCGGGCGGGGACATCCACCCATGAAACCCCGTGGGGACGGGGGTGCGGCGGACGGCACAGACGCCCGCGCAGCTGGGGAGCTGCGCGGGCGCCTATTTTTTGCGCCCATGCCGGCCCATCCGGACCCTGGCTTCCAGCCCCTCCGGGCCTGGTCTTTCAGCCCCTCCGGCGTTTGAGGAGCGGGGGTCCGGGGGCTGGCCCCCGAAACGGGGTCCGGGGCGGAGCCCCGATAGGGCGGGGGGGTTCCAGGGGGCGC